>PUPA01000165.1 GCA_003552885.1 Natrialbaceae archaeon | reverse complement strand
GTCTTCCCGGCGCCGTTGCGGCCGACGAGCGCGACCGCCTCGCCCTCCCGCACCGTGAGGTCGATCCCGTGGGTGACCTCGAAGCCCTGGACCTCGGCGTAGAGGTCGGAGACCTCGAGCAGCGGAGCGCTCATTCGGTCACCCCCAGCAGGACGCGGCGCAGTTCGCCGTCGGTCTCGAGCAGGGTCGGATCGCCCTCACGGAAGACGCTTCCCTCGACGAGAACCACCAGTCGATCGGCGTACGTTTTCACGAGGTCCATGTCGTGTTCGATCGTCACGGTGGTCACGCCCCGTGCGTCGCTCGCTTCGACGATCGTCTCGATGACGTACTCCTTCTCGCGGGTCGCAACCCCCGAGGTCGGCTCGTCGAGCAACAGGTACTCCGGATCGAGGCCGAACGACATCGCCACGTCGAGCAGCTTCCGGTCGCCGTGAGGGAGCGTCTCTGCCACCTCGTGTTGGGTTTCCTCGAGTCGGAACTGTGCGAGCAGGTCGTCGACCGTCTCCTCGACGTCCTCGTGCTGGTCGTCGCGCGAGCGCACGCTCAACAGCTTGTCGTACCGCGAGAGGACGGCGACGCGGACGTTCTCACGGACCGTCATCTCCTCGAAGACGTGGACGATCTGGAAGCTCCTTACGAGCCCCTCGTTGACCCGTCGTTCGGGGTCTACGTTCGTGATGTCTCGTTCGACCGTCGTCCCGTCGTCGGTTTCCTCGTGGACGACGACCGAGCCCTGGTCGGGCTCGAGCAACCCCGTGAGGAGGTTGACGAGCGTGGTCTTGCCGGCCCCGTTCGGGCCGACAATGAACACCATCTCGCCCGGCGTCGTCCCGAACTCGAGGGAGACGTCGTCGGTCGCGCGCAGTTCTCCGAACTCCTTTCGCAGGTTTCGTGCTTCGAGCATCTCACCTCACCCCGAAGACGAGGATTCTGACCGTAGTCGTCGCGCGAGACAGGCTCCGACGGATCGACGAGCCGATCGTCTGGAGGTCGTCGCCGAGGAGCCCGGGATCGGACGCCCGCCGGCTGAGTCCCGCGAGAATGTCCGGCAGCGAGCCCATGATTCCTTTCGGCATGAAGAAGACGATCGCCAGCAGGATGATCCCGATGGGTGCGTGGTAGTAGTAAAACGAGAACCGCGTTGCCTCGAGCAGGTAGACCAGCAAGACGCCGCCGATGAGCGGCCCGACGAGGGTGGTGAACCCACCGAGGATCGCCATGAACAGGATCTCGCCGGAGACGAACACGTAGAGCGTCGGTTCGGGCTGGACGTGCAGGCGCTGGAGTGCGTAGACGCCGCCGGCGAACGCGCCGTACAGCCCGGAGATGGTGAACGAAATCCAGACGTACCGTTCGACCGGGATGCCGATGAACCGGGCACGAGTGCGATCCTGCCCGATCGCGTCGAGCGCCCGACCGAACGGCGAGTGGACGAGCCGCCACATCAACAACAGCATGACGAGCATGAGCACGATCGTCGTGTAGTACAACACGAGGTCGTAGCCGAGGTCGGTCCAGCCGAGCCCGAACAGGGTCGGGTTGTCGCCGCCCACCCGGACCGCGAGCCCGTCGTTGTAGTTGAAAAAGCCGCTCCGGAAGACGGTCGCGAAGATGACCGCGTTGAACGCGAGCGTGAGCAGGGCGAAGTAGATGTCCACGTAGCCGGCGACGAAGTAGCCGATGAACGCCGCCAGGAGCGTGCCGACGATGACCGCCGCCAGGAGCAACAGGAGCCCCTCGGAGACGTCGAGGTGTGCCGCCAGCACGGCCACGGCGTACGCGCCACCGCCGAAGAACGCGGCGTGGCCGAACGAGACGAGTTCGGTGTGGCGCAACAGCAGGTTCAGCCCGACGGCGGCCATCCCGAACAGAAGCCCTCTGAACAGCCGGCCCCAGGAGAGGCCGACGATCCCGGCGAGAAACGGCAGTCCGAACAGGACGAGGATGCCGACGAGCGTGAGCGCGGTCTGTCCTTTCGTCAGGGTGAGCCCGTTCGTCAGGGGGACGCGAACGACGGTCTCGCCGTCGCGTTCCTCGAGCGGTGAGAGCCGACTCATTCGATCTCACCCCACGTGCCGAACAGCCCCTCGGGTTTGACGAGCAGGATGGCCAACATCACGGCGAACGGAGCAGCGAGTTCGACCGCCGGGTAGAGCCAGATCGCCCACCGGCTGATGACGCCGACGAGCAGGGCGCCGACGAACGCGCCTTTCAGGCTCCCGAGGCCGCCGACGACGATGACGACGAACGAGAGTATGAGTGGATCGAGTCCCATCTCGAGGAAGGCCGTCTGGGGCCCGATGCTGACCATCGCACCGCCGAAGCCGGCGAAGAAAGCACCCATCGCGAAGACGAGCGTGAAGGTGCGATCCGTGCTGACGCCGATCGCCGTCGCCATGTCGCGGTTGATCGCGGTTGCCCGGATGATGCGTCCGGTCTTCGATCGGTCGAAGAACCAGACGAGCCAGGCGAACACCGCTAGCCCGACGAGCATGGCGACGATGTTGTAGCTCGGGTAGCCGAAGCCAGCCAGCTCCGTCGTCGGAATCTGGTTGAGTCCGCCGTAGGTGCCGGCGTCGAGCGGCGAGGTGCCCCAGCCGAACTTCATCACGTCGACGAAGATCAACAACAGCGCGTAGGTCAACAGGAGCTGGTAGACCTCCTCTCGCTCGTAGATCGGTCTGACGAACACCGCCTCGATGAACGCGCCGACCGGGAGCAAGACGGCCGCCGCGACGAGCGCCGCGGCGAGGACGACGACGCCGAACACCACTGCCGAAACCGGATCCTCCGGGCTGGCCACGAGCCCCGTCGCGTAGCCGACGACGCTGAACACGACGAACGCGCCCAGCGCGTACAGCTCTCCGTGTGCGAGGTTCAGGATGCCGAGCACGCCGAAGATGATCGTCAGCCCCGAGGCGATCATAAACAGGATGAAGCCGTACCAGAGGCCGTTGAGCGTGTGCACGAAAAACGAGTCGATCACTACACTCGCCCTCCGTGTGACCGTCCGGTTCGACCGTCGATGGGTAGTTTCTGGATCATATCTAACGATTACACACTGTGTGCTGTGACTGCCCGACTACCAGCCGCCGATCCACTCGAGGGAGGGCTTCCCCTGGGGTGGGGAGACCTCCTCGGGCGCGTAGACGGTCACGTTCTCGAGGACCGCCGCGTCGAGGTCGTCGGACCAGGCGAGCTCCCCGAAGTGGGCGTTCGAGTAACACTGGTGATCGTCGGCCATCGTGTGGTAGCCGGCGGGCGTGTGGAAGCCGTGGCCGACGAGTAACTCGGCGAGCTCGTCCTGTTCGGGCCACCGGCCGAGGAGCCTGACGGCCTTCTCCGCGGCCGTCGCCCACGCGGTGACCGCGCCGTAGCCGCTCATGAAGTGTGCCGTCGGGACGGCGTCGTACTCGTCGACGACCTCCTCGAAGAGGTCGGCCGCGGGCGACCAGCGGTCGGTGGTCGGTTCGTCCCAGTAGAAGTTGCGCGACCCCGAGCGGATCGGGCCGTCGACGAGCCCCTCGCTCAGGTCGTTCGCGGAACCGTAGAGCACCGGCCCGACCATCAACTCGATGTTGTCGAACATCCCCGCACCGTGGCCCTGCTCGAGCAACAGCGTCGCGTCGCCACCCCAGCAACTCGAGAAGAGGACGTCGGGCTCCTCGCTGTTGACCGCCTCGATGTGTGTCGACATGTCGTCGGCACCGAGGTCGGGGAAGCCGTCGTACACCTCTTCGGCGCCCGTCAGCTGCTCGATGCCAGCGGAGAACACCTCGTGTTCGTCGAACCCGAACGCGTAGCCGGGGTTGATCCCCGCGTACGTGTCGATCTCGTCGACGCCGAGCACCTCGACGGCCTCGACGGCCGCCGCCAGCGCCTCCATCACGTCGTGGTTCTGGAACCGGAACGAGTAGGTGTTGTCCTCCGGCGGGTGGTCCTCCTCGTACAGCGTCGTCACCGTGCCGTCGGTCGCGACGTTGATCACGCCCTGGGCGTTGATCTCGGGGACCATCGCCTCGTGGTTCCCGCTCGAGATCGGTCCGAACGTGACGTCTTTGCCGTCGTCGACGAACTGCTGGTAGTTCTCGAGGGCCTCCTCGCCCTCCTCGATGACGTCGAGTTCGATCTCGCGGCCGGCGACGCCGCCGTTGTCGTTGATCCGGCGGACGGCCGTCTCGGCGCCCATCTCCGCCTGGACGCCGAGCACCGCCGGCGCGCCCTCGAGGAACGTCTGGAGACCCGCCTCGATCGGTTCGTCGGGGACGTCCGCGTCCTCGATGGCGTCGTCTTCGTCCTCGAGTAACTCCGCACACCCCGCGAGTGCGACGGCGATGGCCGATCCCCCGACGAGCTTCAGCGCGTCCCGTCTGTCGATTCCGGCGGCCCCATCGTCCCGTGGTTCGTGTGATCCGGTGGTCATAGCTCGTCTGCACCCTCGTGTGGCTGGTTCGCCATATCACGTGTTAGACGATCTCACAGCATAGAGGGGAACGTGTACATGTTAATACCGGAGGCGTGAGGAGGCCGGCCCGTCGAGCCACGGGCGAACAACTGAAAGATCGAATATATTTGTCTGACGTACGTTTATGTGTTCGGACCGACCGCTAGCGCGTATGCCGAGAAACCGCGTCGAGCAACTCGAGTCGGCGGTCGCCGAACTCGAGTCGACCGTCGAGGGGCTCACCGAGGAGGTCGTCGAAACGAAAGAACGGGTTCGCGTGCTCGAAGCCGAACTTGACGCCGACGTCCCGACTCGCGTCCCGGAGCGTCGCGGCCGGGCGTCCACGGACGCGGAGGACGGTCAGGAGGCCGACCCGAACGACGTCGCCGCCGCGACGGCCGACGCCGAAGAGGAGAAAGCGGAAGGTTCAGGTGCCGACGACATCATCGTCGCGTAACCCGAGGCCGGCCCGACCCGAGACGGCGGCGAGACCGAGACAATGCACATCAAATCGCTCGTCCTAGACGGCTTCAAGAGCTTCGGTCGCAAGACGAAAATCCCCCTCTACGAGGACTTCACGGTGGTCACGGGGCCGAACGGGTCGGGAAAGTCGAACATCATCGACGCCGTCCTCTTCGCGCTCGGGCTCGCACGGACACGCGGCATCCGCGCGGAGAAGCTCACCGACCTCATCTACAACCCCGGCCACGAGGACGGCGAACGGACCGGCGGTCCACGGGAGGCATCCGTCGAGGTCGTCCTCGACAACGCCGACGGCCGGCTGACCCGCTCGCAGGTCGCGACCGCCGCCGGCACCGACGACGTCGGCGACGTCGAGGAGATCCGCGTTCGCCGGCGGGTCAAACGGACCGAGGAGAACTACTACTCGTACTACTACCTGAACGGCCGCTCTGTCAACCTCTCTGACATCCAGGAGCTACTCGCGGCCGCCGGCGTGGCCCCGGAGGGGTACAACGTCGTCATGCAGGGCGACGTCACCGACATCATCAACATGACGGCGTACGAACGCCGGAAGATCGTCGACGAGATTGCCGGCGTCGCCGAGTTCGACGCGAAAAAAGAGGACGCCTTCGAGGAGCTCGAGGCCGTCGAAGAGCGGATCGACGAGGCCGAGTTGCGCATCGAGGAGAAGCGATCCCGGCTCGACCGCCTCGCCGACGAACGCCGCCAGGCGCTGCGTTACCGACGGCTCCGCCGGGAGAAAGCGGAGTACGAGGGGTATCTCAAAGCGAGCGAGCTCGCAGAGAAGGCCGACGAGCTCGAGACGCTCGAGGCCGAACTCGAGGAGCTGGAGGGGGCCCTCGAGGCCCGCCAGCGCGAGCTCGACGAACGCCAGGGTCGGGTGGTTCGCCTCGAGGAGGACCTGGCGGATCTGAACGCCGAAATCGAGCGGACAGGCGAGGACGAACAGCTCCGGGTGAAACGCGAGATCGAGGGGATCAAAGGCGAGCTCGACCGCTTGGAGGGACGGATCGAGACCGCCCAGGAGGGAATCGAGGAGGCCGAAGCCGACCGACGCGAGGCGTTCGTCGCGATCGACCGCAAAGGAGAGACCGTAGAGGAACTCGGTGCCGAGATGCGGGAGGTCAAACTCGAGAAAGCCTCGATCAAAGCCGAGATCGAAGGGCGCGAGGGGCGTCTCGCGGAGCTCGAGGCCGAACTCGAGGCGGTCGACACCGAGTACGACGAGCTGAAATCCGAGCTCGCCGACCGGAAGGCGGCCCTCGAGGCGGCGAAAGACGAGCGCAACGAGCGCCAGCGGGAGCAAGACCGGCTGCTCGATCGGGCCAGGCGTCGATCGACGGCGATCGAGGAGGCCGAAGCCGAGCTCGCCGAACGACGGGACGGGCTGCCCGAACTCCGGGAGGAGCGTGCGGACCTCGAACGCGAGCTCGAGAAGGCGGGACGGAACCGCGAGAACATCGCCGACGTCGTCGAGGAGCTGGCCGACGAGCGAGGGGAGCTCGCCGACCGGATGGACGAGCTCGACGACGAGCTCCAGGCCAGACAGGCCGAGTACGCCGAGCTCGAGGCCAGAGCCGGCGAGAGCGGCGACTCCTCGTTCGGCCGGGCGGTGACGACGATCCTGAACGCGGGTTTCGAGGGCGTCCACGGGGCGGTCGCCCAGCTCGGCTCCGTCGGGGAGAGACACGCCGTCGCCTGTGAGACGGCCGCTGGCGGTCGGCTGGCGAACGTGGTCGTCGACGACGACGTCGTCGGCCAGCGGTGTATCGACCACCTCAAGTCGCGCAACGCCGGCCGGGCGACCGTCCTCCCCATGACCGAGATGCGCGAGCGTCGGCTCCCGTCGGCGCCGTCCGGACCGGGTGTCGTCGGCTTCGCGTACGACCTCGTCGAGTTCGACGCCGAGTACGCGGGGATCTTCTCGTACGTCGTCGGCGACACGCTGGTCGTCGAGGACTTAGAGACCGCCCGCTCGTACATGGGCGAGTACCGGATGGTCACCCTCGAAGGCGACCTCGTCGAGAAGAGCGGCGCGATGACCGGCGGCTCCCGGAAAGGGTCGCGGTACTCGTTCAGCCGCGGCGGAAAGGGCCAGCTCGAACGGGTCGCGAAGGCGATCACCGAGCTCCAGGACGAGCGCGAATCCGTCCGCGAGGAGCTCCGGGGGCTCGAAAGCCGGCTGGAGGACGCCCGCGAGCGACGAAGCGACGCGGCGGAGGCGGTCCGATCGATCGAGGCCGAACTCGAGGGGCTCGAAGCGCGCCGCGAGCGGGCCGAAGCCGAGATCGACGAGCTGGAGGCCGAACTCGAGGGCCTGGAGGCCGAACGGGAGTCCGTCGACGACCGGATGGGGGAGGTCACAGCCGAGATCGAAGAGCGGACGGCCGAGATCGAGGGCATCGAAGCCGAGATCGACGAGCTGGAAGCCGAGCTCGCCGACTCGGAGATCCCGACGCTCACCGCGGAGATCGAGTCCGTCGAAAGCGAGATCGACGGACGCGAGAGCCGCCTCGACGAGCTCGACGGCCGGCTCAACGAGCTCGGTCTCGAGAAGCGCTACGCCGAGGAGGCGATCGAGGAGCTCCACGATGGAATCGAGACCGCCCAGAACCGCAAAGCCGAGCTCGAAGGGCGCATCGAGGACTGTCGGGAGGAGATCGACAGCCACGAGGCGCGGCTCGCGGAGAAACGCGAGGCAGTCGCCGAGCTGGAAGCCGAGCTCGCGGAGCTCAAAGACGATCGCGAGGAGCTGAAAGCCGAGCTCGCGGAGGCACGGGAGCGTCGCGACTCGGCACGAAACGCCGTCTCCGACGTCGAGGGCGAGCTGGAAGGGACCCGCGAACGCGCGGAGACCCTCGAGTGGGAGATCGAGGCCCTGGAGGAGGAAGTCGGCGAGTACGACCCCGAGGAGGTCCCGGATCACGACGTGGTCGTCGAGACGATCGAGCTGTTCGAGGCCGACATGGCGGCGCTGGAGCCGGTGAACATGCTCGCGATCGAGGAGTACGAGGAGGTCCGTTTGGCCCTCGAGGAGCTCGAAGACGGCAGGACGACGCTGGTCGAGGAAGCCGAGGGCATCCGCGAGCGGATCGACCGCTACGACCGGCGCAAACGGGCGACGTTCATGGAGGCCTACGAGGCGATCGACGCCCACTTCACGGAGATCTTCGAGGAGCTGTCGGCCGGCACCGGCGAGCTCCACCTCGAGGACGAAGCGGAGCCGTTCGAGGGCGGGCTGACGATGCGGGCTCAGCCCGGGGACAAGCCGATCCAGCGTCTCGACGCGATGTCCGGCGGGGAGAAGTCCCTGACCGCCCTCGCCTTCATCTTCGCCATCCAGCGGTACAACCCCGCGCCTTTCTACGCCCTCGACGAGATCGACGCCTTCCTCGATGCGGCCAACGCCGAGCGAGTCGGCCGGATGGTCGACGAGCTGGCCGGCGACGCCCAGTTCGTCGTCGTCTCCCACCGGTCGGCGATGCTCGATCGTTCCGAACGGGCGATCGGCGTCACGATGCAGGGGGACAACGTGAGCGCGGTGACGGGGATCGATCTGAGCGACCAGGGGGTGCCCGCGGATGACTGAGGACCTCATTGACATCACCGGCCACGAGACGCGGGATCGACCGGACGCCACCGAGACGCGGGACCGGTCGGGCTCCGACCCGGCGGCCGCGGTGGCCGAAAGTCCGGATGAGGACGAGGAGGTCGAACCGGTCGAGTTGCTCGTCGGTCTCGCGAAAGACGGAGAGATCGACCCCTGGGACGTCGACATCGTCGAGGTGACCGACCGGTTTCTGGACGCCTTAGAGGAGGGCGACCTGCGAAGCTCCGGGCGAGCGCTGTTCTACGCGAGCGTCCTGTTGCGGATCAAAGGCGACGAGCTGTTCGCGACGGACGAGCCGGAGGTGGACGAACCCACCTGGGAGGCGCCGTTCGCCGGGGAGCCGACGGAACCGGGCTTCGATCCCGTCGCGGGCCTCGAAGCGGAGATGGAACGGCGACTCGAGCGAAAACACGTCCGGGGGAGCCCCGAGACCCTGGACGAGCTGGTACGGGAGCTCCGGGAGGCAGAACGGGGCTCGTGGTGGAAGTCCTCCCGGAGCTACGACACGAGTGACTCCCCGACGGGCTTTCGCCGGGGGACCCAGGAGCTGTCCTACCACGCGGCCGACGAGCTCCGGGTCGAGGACGAACCGACGGCCGACGACGTCACCGGGACGGCCCACGGGGAGGACATCGAACGCGTCATCGACGACGTCGAGAGGGCCATCGAGGGCCAGTACGAACGGGGCCGCGAGGAGGTTCTGTTCGCCGAGGTCGACGACGCCGGCGGCTCCCGGGTGATGAGCTACCTCGCCGTGCTCTTTCTCGCCCACCGGGGCATCGTGCGACTCGAACAGGACGAGCTGTTCGGCGATCTGTGGGTCAGACGGGCGAACCCCGAGGCGGAGGCGACCGAGGCGATCGCCGACTGACGCGAACCGACGTCCGGAGTCGACGGCCGCCTAGCCGAGCCGTTCGTCGAGGATCAGCCGCGTTTTCGTGCTGACGACCTCCTCTTGCTCGCGGGCCTGGGTGATCAGCTCGTTGACGCCGGTGGTGTCGGCGGCGTCGACGACCAGTACGATGTCCTGTTCGCCCGAGACCATCCAGACGAAGTCGACCTCGGCCCACTCGGCCATCCGCTCGGATATTTCGGCGGTGTCGACGTCGACGGCGACGCCGACCTCGATCATCGCCTTGACGTTGCCAGTCCGGGTCGCGACGGTGAACCGCTCGATGACGCCCCGTTCGGTCATCCGCTCGACGCGGTTTCTGACCGTCCCCTCGCTCGTCCCCACCCGGTCGGCGATCTCCGTGTACGGGGTGCGGGCGTCCCGGCGGAGGACGTCGAGGATCCGGCGGTCCAGCTCGTCCATCGAGGTGCGCCCCTTTGTGGGGGTCACACTTCACCGTTACGAAATTCGTAACTGCGCTTCGAAGACAACACTTATACCCGGCGGCTCGATACGTATCTCGTAATGACACCGGCCTACGTAGCGCTCGAGGACGGTCACGTGATCGAAGGGCGTGGCCGCGCGCCGGGAACGGCCCGCGGCGAACTGGTTTTTACGACGGCGTACACGGGCTACGAGGAGAGCCTCACCGATCCCTCCTACGAGGAGCAGGTGCTCACCTTCTCGTACCCGCTCGTCGGCAACTACGGCGTCCGCGAGGAGCGCTTCGAGTCCGACCGGGTCCACCCCCGGGCCGTGCTGGCCAAGGAGCTGACCGAGGAGGTCACCGCGTGGCTCGCCGACGAAGGAGTGCCCGCCGTAGACCACCTCGACACCCGTGAAATCGTCACCGACGTCCGCGAGGGTGGCGCGATGCGGTGTGGGATCGCCGTCGGCGAGGACGTTACCGCCGAGGACGCGCTCGCCGAACTCGACGCCTGCGTGCCGATGAGCGACCACGCCGACATCGGCGACCGGGTCAGCGTCGCCGAGCCCGTCGGCTACAACCTCGACGGCGACGGACCGACGGTCGCCCTGATCGACTGTGGCGTGAAGGGGTCGATCGTCTCCTCGCTGGTCGATCGGGACGCCATCGTCCACGTCCTCCCCCACGACGCCGGACGGGCGGACGTCGACGCCGTCGGTCCGGACGTCCTGTTCGTCTCGAACGGGCCGGGCGACCCCGAGAACTACGGGGCCACGATCGATCTCGTCGCCGACTGCGTCGACGAGCTTCCCGTCGCCGGCATCTGTCTGGGCCAGCAGATCGTCGCGCTCGCACTCGGCGGCACGACGGAGAAGATGGCCTTCGGCCACCGCGGGGTCAACCAGCCGGTTATCGACGTCGAGACCGGTCGGGTCGTGATGACCACCCAGAACCACGGCTACACCGTCGCCGACCCCGGCCCGCGCCTGGAGGTCACCCAGCGGAACGTCAACGACGACACCCCCGAGGGCGTCGACGGCGTCGACTGTCCGGTGCTCACCCGCCAGTACCACCCCGAGGCCAACCCCGGGCCACACGACACCCTCGAGTTCTTCGACGACGTGCTCGCGATGGCCGATCGCTCGAGCCGGACCGTCCCCGCGGACGACTGAGAGCCGCCACCGGTTCGACCGCCGTCTTCCGGCGTCGATCCGTCCACCGGCTCGCTTTTACCCCTCCAGGGCGTGACCGCCGTCATGACCGACTGGCGTGCGGTCCTGATCGGCTTCCTGCTCGCGTTTTCGATCTCGGTCGTCGGGATCGCCCTCCCGGGGCTGGGTCAGCTCACCGCCGGGCTGGTCGGGGGGTTCGTCGCCGGCTACCTCGCCGGCGGGGGGATCGCGAGTGGCCTCTGGCACGGGCTGCTCGCGGGTGCGCTCGGGGGAATCGTCGGCGGCCTGATCGTCGCACTCGTCGTCGCCGTCGCGGGGTTCGCGTTCGGCCCCGCCGGCGGACTGCTCTCGGGGCTCGCCGGGGCCGGAATCTTCGTCGTCGCGGTCGTCGTCGCGGTCGTGATGGCCGTAGAGAGCGCACTCGCCGGGGCGGTCGGGGGGCTCCTCGGGGAGGGACGGTGACCGTCGACAGAAAGGACAAGACGAATTAGTCCACGACGCGGAGACGGGAGCATGAAGATCACCGACGTGATCGACGAGGAGTTCGAGACGTTCGACGGCTCGACGCCCGTCTCGAAGCTCCGGAGCGCGTTCGAACGGACGAATCGGAAGACCCTCCCGATCCTCGTCGACGGCGAGTTCGAGGGGATCGTCACCCGCCGGGACGTGCTCTCCTCACACCAACAGTCCGATCGCAAGGCCCGGTCGCTGGTCCGGCCGGTGCCGACCATCGACCGCCACGAGGAGCTTCGGGAGGCCGCCCGGCTGATGATCGCCGGGGACACTCGGCTGTTGCCCGTCGTCGAGGGTGAGACGGTCGTCGGCGTCGTCCGGGCCGACGACCTCCTCGAACACGTCCAGCCGTATCTCTCCGTGCTCACCGCCAGCGACGTTCTCTCGGCGGAGGTCGTCTCCGTCGAGCCCGGGACGAGCCTCGGGCGGGCGCTCGCGACGTTCCGGGAGGAACGCATCGAGCACCTCCCCGTCGTCCCGGCCGGGAACGGCGCCGGGGTCGTGGGCATCCTCAGCCTCCATGACGTCCTCGAGTTCGTCACCCGGGAGCTGACCCGCTCGCAGGGCGGCGATCCCGAAGCGCACATGGACGCCAGCACGGGTGGCCACCACGGCGGCTTCGGGGCCAGAGAAGGTGAGAGCGCGGACCTCCTCGAGTTGCCCGTCCGGAACGTGATGGTCGAGAGCCTCGGCACGTCGGCACCCGACGACGACTTAGAGGAGGTCCTCTCGACGATGTTCGAGTTCGACGCCTCCTCCTCGGTGATCGTCGAGGGCGACGAACTCGCCGGCATCGTCACGAAGACCGACCTGCTGGAGTCGCTGACCTGGTCCGAGGAGGGACGGCTCCCCGTCCAGGTGTTCGGCATCGACCTGATGGCCGAGCTGAGTCGTGAGGAGCTCGCCGAGCGCATCGAGGACGCCACCCGCAAGTACCGGGACATGCGCGTCCTCGAGGCGAAAGTCCACTTCCAGGAACACGACGAGACGTTCCGCGGGATGTCCCAGCTTCTGGCCCGCGTCCGGCTGTACACCGACAAGGGGACGTTCGTGGCCTCCGGGGAGGGGTACGGCGACCGACACGCGTTCTCGCTCGCGTTGAACGCCGTCGAGCGACAGATCCTCGAGGGGAAGACGTACGACCGGTCGAAAAAGCCCGCCGACGGGGACGAGCTCGCGAAGCTCTACGGCTGGGTGATAAGCGACTGATCGGGACCGGCTCGCGGGGGCCGAGAGGTAGCGGTGACGGGGCGTCCGGCCGGTCAGAAGACGCCCGGGAAGAGGACGTAGACGAACAGCGCAGTCAGGAGACCGGCGGCGATCGTGTAGTAGGCGAGCGGGAGGAGGTTCAGCCGGATCACCCGCCCCTCCTGGCCGACGAGGCCGACGGTCGCCAGCGCGGCGATCGCGTTGTGGATCGCGATCACGTTCCCGATCGCCGCTCCGGCACCCTGTGTGCCGACGATGAGCTGTCTCGACGCCTCGATCTCCGAGGCCACCTCGAACTGGAAGCCGCTGAAGGTGATGTTGCTCACCGTTATCGAACCGGTGATGAACGCCCCGAGCGCGCCGACGGCCGGCGCGACGAAGGGGTACACCGGCCCGAGCGAACTCGCCGTTCCGCCGGCGAGCACGACGATCATGCTGCCCGCCTCCGGCGCGCCGGCGTGCTGGTCGGACAGCAGCATGATCTGGACCATCGCGATGACGAACACGAGCGCGATCAGCGGCTGGGGGAGCTTGCCGGCGGCTTCCCTCCAGGCGCCGGCGACGTCGCTCGCGGACATCCGGTACAGCGGGATCGAGAGGAGCGCCGTCAACAACAGCCAGGTGCCAGGTACGTACAGCCACGGGACGGACTCGCCGAGGGTCGTCCCGAGGATCGACGACCACTCGACGACGACGCCGGCCGAGACGGTTCCCAGGAGCTCGGAGGATCCCGTGAGGGCGACCGTCGTGTTCTGTAACGCCGTCTCGAGGGAGTCTACGACCCTGGTGACGACCAGCATGCCGACGAGAATCAGGTACGGCCCCCACGCCCGCAGCATGGACATCTCCGGATCGGTGCCGGGAGCGGAGTCGTCGTCCCCGGGTTCGATCGTGCCGACCCAGTGGTCGGGCCACTCCTCGCGTGGGGGAAAGTCCCACTCGTCGTCGGGGAGCAGGTAGCCCGCCCGGAGCGCCGCGACCGTGATCGCGCCGCCGACCATCGCAGCCACCAGCGAGGGGAGCTCCGGACCGATGAACCACGCCGTCGCCCAGTAGGGAACGGCGAAGGCGACCCCGGCGAACAGACACAGCGGGGCGACGCCGAGTGCGGGTTCGATCGTCCGCTCCTCGCCGAAGAAGTAGACGACCATCCCGACGGCGAAAAGCGGCATCGCCACGCCGACGATGGCGTTGAACAGCGCCGACCAGCCGCTCGCGGCGACGGCGAACGAGGAGACGGTGAACCCGCCGTCCGAGAGCGTCCCCTCGAGGCCTAAGAGGGACGTCTCGACGCCGACGATCACCGGCGTCCCGACCGCGCCGAAGGTCGTCGCGACCGCGTGACCGACGAGCGCGGCGACCACCGCCGCGAGCGCCGGGAAGCCGAGTGCGAGCAACAACGGGGCGACGACCGCCGCGGGCGTCCCGAACCCCGCCGCCCCCTCGATGAACGTCGCGAGGAAGAAGGCGAGCAGGACGATCTGGACCCGCCGGTCGTCGGAGACGGCCGCGAACCCCTGGTTGATCCGGTCGACAGCACCCGAGCGCATCAGCGTGTAGAGCAAGACGAGCGCCCCGAAGACGATAAACAGGATCTCCAGGGCGTTGATGACGCCGACGATCGACGCCGCGAGCAGCCACTCGAGGGGCATCTCCCAGACGAAAAAGCCGACGACGGCGGCGACCAGCCAGGCGACCGGCATCGCCCGCGCGGCCGGCCAGAGCAGCCCGACGAGCAAGAACGCGACGACCAGAAGCGGTGAGGCGGCCAGAACGAACCCGAGTGGATCGGTCATTCGTCGGCTTCTCGCCCGCTGTCGTCCGTTCGTGGTGATCGACGGTCACTCGACGCGTCACCGGAGTTCGAACTGAACATCGGGTGGGCGTTTCGGGAACTGGTGTGTATATTTTCTGATTTACGCGCCAAAAAGCGCACATAATTCGTTATTTATCGGTTAGATGATTACGTTTCTGGTATTTCATTTGAGAGGGGCGTACGTCTCCCGTAACGGGACGCCCGAAGGGTCCGGTCAGAAGACGGTCGGAAAGAGCACGTAGGCGAACAGGACGGTCCAGACGCCTGCGACGACCGTGTAGTAGACGAGCGGGAGGAGGTTCAGCCGGATCACCCGTCCCTCCTGGCCGACGAGGCCGACGGTCGCCAGCGCGGCGACGACGTTGTGGATCGCGACCAGATTTCCGATCGCGCCGCCGACCGCCTGCGCGCCGACGGTCAGCTCCCGGGAGATGTCGAGGGTCTCGGCTGCGACGAACTGGAAGGGGCCGAACGTGAGGTTGCTGACGGTGTTCGAACCCACGAGTGCCGCCCCGAGTGCGCCGATCAACGCGGCGACGAACGGGTACGCCGGCCCCAGGACGCCGGCGGTCGCCGTCGCCAGCACGACGATCATGCTGTCTACGTCCTCGGCGTGGGCGCCCGACTGGAGCATCACCTGGACCATCGCGAGGACGAACACGAGTGCGATCAGCGGCGAGACCAGCTTCCGGGCGGCCTCCGCCCAGGCGCTCGCCGCCCCCCGCGCCGAGAGCCCGAAGATCGGGAGACACGCCAGCGCACTCACGAGCAGCCACATCCCCGGGACGTACGTGAAGTCGATCCCGTTTTCGATCCCGGTACCGAGGATCGATCCCCACTCGAAGCGCAACAGACCGACGGTGAACTCGCCGACGTCGGTCTCTACCGTCCCGAGGGTCGTCGAAACCGTCCGCTGGAAGATCCGCACCGACTCCCCGCGTAAGAGCGCCGACAGCGGCTCCACCGTCCGGGTCACCACGAGCAAGACGAGCAAGACGAGATACGGCGACCACGCCCTCGCGAACGAGACCGACCTCCCGGTCTCGAGGGCGGTCCGGACGTCTGCCGGGTGGATCGAGCCGCTCCAGTGGTCGGGCCACTCCTTTCTGGGTGGGAACTCCCAGTTTCTCTTGGGGTGGAGATAACCCGCCCGGAGCGTTCCGACCACGACGATCGCACCGACGGTCGACCCGATCAGGGCCGGAAACTCCGCGCTGATGAACCACGCCGACGCCCAGTAGGGAACGGCGAAGGCGACCCCGGCGAACAGACACAGCGGCCACACCTCGAGGGCGGGCCTGATCGTCCGCTCCTCGCCGAAGAAGTAGACGACCATCCCGACGGTGAAAAGGGGCATCAGAAAGCCCGCGAGCGCGTGGTAGGTCGCCGCCCACGCCGCCACGTTCACGCCGAACTCCGTCGCCGTCATCCCCTCGTCGGCGAGCGAGTCCTGAATCCCGGAGACGCCCGCCATCGGTTCGACGATGCCGACGATGATCGGCGTCCCGACCGCGCCGTAGGTGACGGCGATGATGTGGCCGATCAACGCGGCGACCACCGCCGCGAGCGCCGGGAAGCCGAGTGCGAGCAACAACGGGGCGACGACCGCCGCGGGCGTCCCGAACCCCGCCGCCCCCTCGATCAGCGTCGAGAGGAAGAAGGCGAGCAGGACGATCTGGACCCGCCGGTCCTCGCTGATCGTCGCGAAGCCACGGTTGAGCGCGGTGAACGCGCCGGCGCGCAACATCGTGTAGAGTAAGACGAGCGCTCCGAAGACGATCCAGAGGATCTGGACGGCGACGATCACGCCCTCGATCGTGGCCGCGACGAGCCAGGCGACCGGCACCTCCCAGACGAGATAGCCCACGGCGAGGGCGGCGAGCCACGCGATCGGCATCGCCCGCGTCGCCGGCCACAGCAACCCGACGAGTAAGAATCCCACGACGAAAAGCGGCGTCGCGGCGACGAGGACGTCGATGACTCCGACCACGGACTCACCTCCGTCCCGCGGATCGGGCCAGCTCGTCCTGAGAGTTGCGTCCCGGCCCCGACATGGCGTAGCTAACGGTACGTCGAGACCAGTTTATAACTGCCGGTCCGCCCCGACCGATCACGGCACGTCGTCGGCCGACCCTCGCCGACGGCGTGGAAAACGTTATACACTCGTGTGCACAGCTTGTGGCATGCCCGACCGGAACGACCACGGCCAGTACACCGGCCGGATCCCGCCGGAGGCCGCACTCGAGGCCTTCGAGGCGCGGGAGGATCACGGACGACCGCTGACGGCAGCCGACGTGATGGAGGCGCTCGATTGCTCCCGACGGACGGCACACAACAAGCTAAACGAGCTCGTCGAGACTGGCGAGCTTCGGACCCGGAAGGTCGGGGCCCGCAGTCGGGTGTGGTGGGTCCCGATCGAACGACCGGCCGGCGCCGACGGAGCGCTCGGAACCCGGGAGCGACGAGCCACACGGGCGGTCAGGCAGGTCGTCGAGGAGGTCGAGTTGCCGGGCGACGGGGAGACGCTGGAGCGACGACGGGCCGCGTTGCTCGCCGCCTACGAGTACCTGATCGAGAACCCGAGCGCCCGGAAGTCGGAGTTCCTCGAGAACGTCTACCCCGAGCACTCGGCGGGGTTCGAGAGCCGCGAGGGGTGGTGGAACGCGATCCAGCCGGCCTTGAAGGAGCTACCGGGCGTCGATCCGCCCAACGAGCGCGGTCACATCTGGACGTTCCTCGGCGGCCACCGGTTCAGGCCGACGCTCGGCTGAGCGGTCGGGTCGAAAAAACGGAACGGTCACGTGAGAGCGAACCCCCGGACGGTCAGAAGGCCCCGGGGAACAGGACGTAGGAGAACAGCAACGCCCAGAAGCCGACGAATATGGCGTAGTAGAAAAGCGGGATGAGGTTGAGCCGCATCACCCGCCCCTCCTGGCCGACCAGCCCGACGGTCGCCAGCGCGGCGACGACGTTGTGGATCGCCACCAGGTTCCCGATGGCGCCCCCGACCGCCTGTGCGCCGACGAGGATCTGTGTCGGCAGTCCGAGCTCCTGGGCGGCCGTGAACTGGAAGCCGGCGAACGTGATGTTGCTGACGGTGTTCGAGCCGGTCATCGCCGCCCCGAGCGCGCCGATCAGTGCCGCGATACCTGGGTAGATCACGCCGGTTGCGTTCGCCGTCGCGATCGCGAGCACCTCGATCATGCTCTCTTCGAGAGCCGCTGCCTCGTAGTTGCCCGACTGGAGCATCACCTGCACCATCGCGATGACGAACACGAGCGCGATCAGCGGCGAGATCAGCTTCTGTCCGGCCTCGGCCCAGGCGTCTTTGACCTCCTGGCCGCTCATGCCGAACAGCGGGATCGCGATCACCGCACTGAGGAACAGCCAGAAGCCGGGGACGTTCACCCACGAGATGCTGTCCGCCAGTCCGGTCCCCAGGATGTCGTTCCACTGCAGGAGGACGCCGATGCCGAACTCGCCGATCGCGGTGTCGAGCGTGACGCCGAGCTCGGGGTCAGTGATGAACTCGGAGATGGTGTCGTTGACTCGAGTCACGACGAGCAGGATGACCAGGATGATGTACGGCGCCCACGCCTTCAGCAGCGACATCGACTCGGTGTCGTCGATCGCGGCGTCGACCTCCTCTCCGCCCGGTTCGATCGTGCCGACCCAGTAGTCGGGCCACTCCTCTCTGGGTGGGAAGTCCCACTCGTCGTCCGGAAGCAAGTAGCCCGCCTGGAGCACCGCAACCGTGATCGCGCCACCGACCATCGCGCCGATCAGCGACGGGAACTCGGCGGTGATGAACCAGGCCGAGGCCCAGTAGGGGATCGCGAAGACGATGCCCGCGAACAGACACAGCGGTGCGACGCTGAACGCGGGCTTGAGTGACCGTTCCTCCCCGAAGAAGTACACCACCATGCTGACGGCGAAAAGCGGCATCAGGAAGCCGACGAGCGCGTGGTAGGTCGCCGCCCACGCCGCGACCTCCTGGGAGTAGCCGACGACGGTGAACCCGCCCTCGGCGATGTCCGCCTCGTAGACGTCGAGCGGTGACTCGATGCCGACGATGATCGGCGTCCCGACCGCGCCGTAGGTGACGGCGATGATGTGACCGATCAACGCGGCGATCACGGCCGCGAGCGCGGGAAAGCCCAGCGCGAGCAACAGCGGGGCGACGACCGCCGCGGGCGTCCCGAAGCCCGCCGCCCCCTCGATGAACGTCGCGAGGAAGAAGGCGAGCAGGACGATCTGGACCCGCCGGTCGTCGGAGACGGCCGCGAACCCCTCGTTGATCCGATCGAACGCGCCCGCCTGCATCAGCGTGTAGAGCAAGACGAGCGCGCCGAAGACGATAAACAGGATCTCCAGGGCCGTTATCACGCCCACGATCGACGCGCCGGCGAGCCAGACTGGAGCGTTATTCCATACGAAAAAGCCGACGGCGAGCGCCGCGACCCACGCGATCGGCATCGCCCGGGTCGCCGGCCACAGCAACCCGACGAGCAACACCGCGGTGATGATAAGCGGTGCCGCCGCGAGCAGGAGCTCTACCGCGCTAGCCACCGCCACCACCTCCGAAACCCGATCTCAGTACCGGTGGTGAGCCCTCCACACCCATGCCATCGTGTATCAGGTCTGGCATGGATACAAGGCTATCCATATAGTATTTATAATTATGGGATAGTGCAACGGTCGGGACGGTTGAAATGGCTCGACGAAGACGACGATGGTGCTGTACACGCTTTACAGACCCTCTATCCCGGCTGAAGTAGGTTTCAGGGGAACTTCGAGGCTCACTTCGCCGCGTTCCGGCGTCGTATAGTCGTGTGTCGCGGTCACGTCCCCCGGTTTCGGACCGACACGGTGGCAGCCCGACGCCCACAGCGTGGGGATGAAGAGCCGACACGCCGGTCCGTTCGGTCGTGTGTATCGGCGATTCACACGACTGTATCGGAGGGTTACACGAGTGCACTGGCCATTACACTCGTGTATCACGGCTGCGTGGCCGACACGCACCGAGGGCTCGCTCGTGCGCGGCGGTCGGCGGGCCACCCCTCGCCCCGTGGGCGGATCGCCGGAGACCGTCCTCTCCGGCTCGATCCGTCTAGGTCGGCGTCTCCAGGGGAACAGTGAAATGTACGGCCGCGTAGGATCGGACATGAGCAGCCAACAAGGAGCCACCACGCCGCTCGTGCGGTTCGAAGCCTCGCTCGCGGAGCTCGACGTGCCGGTGACCCGGGCCGAGCCGGCGGCGTTCGAGGACACCCTGGAGGGAATCTGTCGGGGGTCGACGGTCGGAACCCCCCTGGGGTTCGAGTCGGTCTCGCTGCCCGGCTGGGTCGACGACGCGCCGACGCCGGCGACTCTGGAGGCCGCGACGACCTCGGTCACCCCGGCGAGGTTCGGCGTGGCCGACTACGGAAGCGTCGCCCTGCCGTCGACGCGCGATGGCACGGAGCAGGTCAGCCTCTTCGTCGACCTGCACGTCCCGGTCGTACGCGCCGGGGACGTCCTCCCGGACATGCGGACGGCGATGGAGCGGCTGGGCCCCGAGCTACGGGCCGGCAAGAGTTCGATCCTCGCGACGGGGCCGAGCGCGACGGCGGACATGGGCGCGCTCGTGCGGGGTGCCCACGGCCCGAAGGAGGTCCACGTGGTCGTCCTCGAGGGAGGTGAGCGGCGATGAGCGACGTCCGGCAGGGGAAAGCCGCGAAGCTCCGTCACTTCCTCGAGACCGAAGGGCCAGCCGTCGAGGAGAACACCTTGGGGTTCAACCGGGGACGGTACGAGTCGGTCGGGAAGCTCGAGGACTAC
>PUPA01000094.1 GCA_003552885.1 Natrialbaceae archaeon | reverse complement strand
TCGGCGGGGATCGGGAGGTCGTCGAACGCCTCGACGAACGCCGCCTGCGGGACGACGCTCTCGACCGACTCGTGGACGTACAGCCGTCTGAGCTTCCGATCTGACATGGTCGACCCTCGCCCCCGGGCCCCTTGAATCCTTCCGAACGCCGACGGGTGTGACGGTAGATATTTATAGTTCCCGGAGGTCAGGTCGACCAACCACTTCGAGGGATCAGTGTGAACGTAAACCAAGCCATCGCGGAAGCGCTGCGTGCTGAGGGCGTCGAGTATCTGTTCGGGTTCCCGAGCAACCCGCTTTTCGACACGGGAGCCGCCGAGGACGCGGGGTTGCGCACGATCGTCACCAGACAGGAGCGGACGGCCGCACACATGGCCGACGCCATCGGCCGGCTCTCTTCGGGTGAGGACGTCGTCGCCTTCGCCTGCCAGCACGGGCCGGGCACCGAGAACTCCATCGGCGCGATCGCCCAGGCGTACGGCGAGTCCGCACCGCTCGTGGCCATCCCGGCCGGCTACGACCTCGCGAAGACGGACGTCGACCCGAAGTACAACTCGCTTCTCAACTACCAACACGTCAGCAAGTCCTGTGAGCAGCTGGCCGACCCCGACGCGGTCGGGGAAACGATCCGCCGGGCGTTCTCCGCGGCCCGAAACGGCCGTCCCCGCCCGGCCGTCGTCGAAGTGCCGAAAGACGTCTTCTGGGCGGACGTCGAGGAGTTCGAGTACACCCCGTCGACGGCGAGCCGTCACGGCCCCGATCCCGAGGCGGTTCCGGGGGTCGTCGACGTCCTGCTCGAGGCCGACCGCCCCGTGATCTTCGCCGGCCAGGGCGTCCACTACGCGAAAGCCTGGGAGCCACTCCGGGAGCTGGCGGAGAGCCTCGAGGCGCCTGTGGGGACGAGTCTCAACGGCAAGAGCGCGTTCCCCGAGGACCACCCGCTCTCGCTCGGTGCGGGCTCGAAAAGCGAGCCGGGTCAGCTCGCACACTTCCTCCGGGAAGCCGACGTCATCTTCGGGATCGGCTGTAGCTTCACCGACACGGCCTACGGCATCACCGTCCCCGAGGGGAAGACGATCGTCCACTCGACGCTCGACCCGACGGACGTCGACAAGGACGTCGAGGCCGACCACGCGCTCGTCGGGGACGCCAAGCTGACCCTCGAGGCGGTCCTCACGGAGATCGAGAGCCGGCTCGACGGCTCCCGGGGCCGCCTCGACGAGGTCACAGAGGAGATCGCCGAGGTGAAAGCCGACTGGCTGGCCGAGTGGGAGCCGAAGCTCACCTCCGAGGAGACGCCGATCAACCCCTACCGGGTCATCCACGAGATCACGAACGTCGTCGACCCCGCCGAGACGATCATCACCGCCGACGCCGGCAATCCACGTGACTTCCTCGCGCCGTTCTACGAGACCACCGAGCCGATGACCTACATCGGCTGGGGGAAGACGACCCAGCTCGGCTACGGGCTCGGGCTGGCGATCGGCGCGAAGCTGTACGACCCGGAGAAGCTCGTGATCAACATCATGGGCGACGGGGCGATCGGGATGACCGGCCTCGACTTCGAGACCGCCGTCCGCGAGGACGTCCCGATCCTCACCATCCACCTCAACAACTACGAGATGGCCTCCTACGATACGCCCTTCTCGGGGGACTTCGCCGACGTCGGGACGGCACTCGGCGGCTACGGCGAGCGGGTCGAAGCGCCCGCGGAGGTCGCCCCGGCGCTCGAGCGCGCGATCGAGAAGACCGAAGAGGGGACGCCGGCGTTGCTCGAGGTTATCACGGCCAAAGAGACCGAACTCTCCCGGCCGGATCTCGAGTAGTCGCCCGTACGCCCCGTTCGACGGGTGGCCGACGCCGCGTCCGTGGGGGGATCGAGCGGTCGATCCGTGATCCGGGTTCGTCCCGACGCGAGGGGCGTCGCCAACACCCGGGAGGGCCGGCCGTTTCGGCGATCCGAACAGCATCGTTTAAGTTCGCGCGGGTAGCAGTCAGTTGACATGAGCGACTCCCGTAACCGGCAGCCGACGACGGGCGTGAGACGCCCGGGATCGAACTGGAGCCGATCGCGCGAGGGCAGGTGATCGGTCGATGGACGGCAACGACCGGTCGATTACGGGCTTTACCATGCTCGCTCACGGCATCTTCCACACCTACGAGCTGAGCATTCCGCTTTTCATCGTCATCTGGCTCGACGTGTTCGACGTCTCCCCGTTCGTGCTCGGGCTCGTCGTCAGCGTCGGCTACGGGTTGATCGGCCTCGGGGCGATTCCGGCCGGCGTGCTCGCCGACACGTGGGGTTCGAGGCCGTTGATCGTCGCGTCGGTCGTCGGGATGGGTGGAGGCTTCTTCCTGCTCGCGCTGGCACCGAACGTGTTCGTCCTCGGGGTCGCGATCGTCGTCTGGGGGGCAGCGGCGAGCGTCTACCACCCCGCGGGGCTGTCGTTGATCAGCCGGGGCGCGAAAGAGCGGGGGACGGTCTTCGCCTACCACGGCGTCGGGGGCAACGTCGGCACCGCCCTGGGGCCGTTGTTCACCGCACTGTTGTTGCTCGTGTTCGACTGGCGGCTCGTCGTCGTCGCGCTGACGGTGCCCGCGATTGCGGTCGTGCTCATCGGCACGCGGATCGAGTTCGACGAGGTACACGCGACCGACGGCGGCGAATCGGCGCCGCTTCGCTCGTTTCTCGAGGACTCACGGCTGCTTTTCAGCACGGGCTTTCTGCTGGCGTTCGTCGCGATCTTGCTCTATGGCACCTACTACCGGGGGATGTTGACGTTCATGCCCGACGTGCTCGCGGATCTGCCGCTGTTCGAGCCGTACGTCGTCTTCGGCGTCGAGGCCGAGCCGGCCCAGTACGTCTACACAGGCATCCTGCTGATCGGCATCCTCGGACAGTACGTCGGCGGCCGGGTGACCGACCACGTCAGGACGGAGTACGCGTTCCTCACGGTGTTGCTCGCCCTCGGGCTGCTCGCGCTGGCGTTCGTTCCCTCGGCCGGACTGGGGATCGTCCCCTTCTTGATGATCTGTGCCGCGCTCGGCTTTTTCCTGTACGCGACGGCGCCGATCTACCAGGTGGTGATCGCCGAACAGGCCGTAGAGGACGTTCACGGCCTCTCCTACGGCTACGCCTACCTCGGGATGTTCGGGGTCGGTGCGGTCGGTGCCGCCATCGCCGGTGGCCTGTTGACGTACGCCACGAGCGCGGCCTTGCTCGCAGTGCTCTCCGGGATCGCGTTCCTGGCTGGCGCCTCCGTCGTCGCCCTGCTCGTGAGCCACCGGCTGCGGCCGTAACGGGAACGTTTAATAGACACATGTCGAAAGGCCGCACCATGGAAGCAGACCGGACCGAGGCGGTACTCGAGGGGATCACGGTCGTCGACCTGACGACGTTCGTCACCGGCGGCTTCGCGACCACGATGCTCGCCAACCAGGGCGCGGAGGTGATCAAAGTCGAACGGCCCGGGGCCGGCGACGACAGCCGCCACTCGGGGCCACCGTTCGTCGACGTGGAGGGGTACGACGGCCCCGGGGTGGCCGCTTCCCCCCACGGCGAGTCGCCGTACTTCTGGACGGTCAACTACGGCAAACGGAGCGTCGAGTTGAACTTAAAGACCGAGGAGGGTCTCGAGCTGTGCCGGGAGCTGGTCGCCGAGGCGGACGTCTTCGTCGAGAACTTCCGGCCCGGCACCGCCGAGCGTCTCGGGCTGGGCTACGAGGAACTCCGCGAGGAGAACCCCGAACTCGTCTACTGTTCTATCTCCGCGTTCGGCGAGACCGGCCCCTGGAGCGATCGGCCCGGCTACGACCTGCTGGTCCAGGGGATGAGTGGCATCATGTCCGTCACCGGCTCGGAGGACGGCGACCCGGCGAAGGTCGGGCTCCCACAGACCGACCTCATCACCGCGATGTGGGCCGCCTTCGGCATCCTCAACGCCCTCTACCGCCGGGAGCTGACCGGCGAGGGCGACCGCGTCGAGCTCGGGATGCTCGACGCTGCCCTCCCGTGGCTCACCAAACAGGCCGCGAAGGCGTTCCTCGGCGAGGAGCCGACGCGGATGGGGACCAAAGATCCGGTGCTCGCCCCCTACCAGAGCTACCCGACCGCCGACGGCTACCTCAACGTCGCGTGTGCGAACCAGAAGCTCTGGACGGCCCTCTGTGAGGAACTCGGTCGCGAGGAGCTGCCCGACGACCCCCGGTTCGAGTCGAACGCCGACCGCGTCGAGCACATGGACGAGCTCGAGACGGAACTCGCCGAGACGTTCACCGAGCGGCCGACCGACGAGTGGGTCGAGCTGCTGGCCGAGGACGCCGGGTTGCCGGTCGGTCCGGTCTACGGGGTCGAGGAGGCCCTCGGAAACGAGCAGGTCGAGGCCAGAGGCGTCGTCGACAGCCTCGAACACCCGGCAGCCGGGGAGATCTCCGTCCTCGAGCACCCGCTGAACTTCGAGCGCGCCGAGAGTGGTTTCGACTCCGCTCCGCCGCTTCTGGGCGAGGACACCGAGTGGGTCCTCGAACGGCTCGGCCGGAGCCCGGCGGAGATCGAAGCGCTCCGGGAAGCGGGAGCCGTCCCCGACCGCTGAGGAGGCTGTCCCCGGTCGCCGAGCCGTCGTCGCCACCTGCCGTCAGCCGTCGGCAGTACCCGACTGTCGCCGGAGACGTAACGTTCATCCTCATCCGCCCGAAAACCTAAAACGACGACGCGACACCGTCACACGGACGTTGACGGGCCGCCCGAAACCATGGCCACGAACACACCACCCGACCCAGCGACCGACGACCGGGCCGTCTACGACTACACCGGCGGGGACGCCGACGACCCCGGGCTCGTTGCGGATCTGGAGCGCCTCGTCGACGGCGACGTCCGATTCGACGAGTACTCGAAACAGCTGTACGCGACCGACGCCAGCGCCTACGAGGTGACGCCGATCGGCGTCGTCTTCCCGAAATCGACCGACGACGTCGCCGCCGTGATGGGGTATGCGGCCGACCACGAGATTCCCGTGCTCCCCCGTGGCGGTGGGACGAGCCTCGCCGGCCAGGCGGTCAACGAGGCGATCGTGCTCGATCTCACCCGGCACATGACCGACGTGCTCGCGGTCGATCCGGACGGGAAGCGGGCGCGCGCCCAGACCGGGATCACCCTCGGCGAGCTCGATCGGACGATCGAACCCCACGGGCTGAAGTTCGC
>PUPA01000212.1 GCA_003552885.1 Natrialbaceae archaeon | reverse complement strand
TGTGTCGCCGTCGTCGCCCGGTAGACCTCCGTGCGGGGAAATCCCGCCGGGACGAACAGCTCCTCGAACGCCGCGGCGTCGTCGCCGGGGACGACGTAGACGTAGCCGTGCCCGTCGACGTGGCCGTTCTCCGGGCCGACCGCCGCAGCGTCGCCCGCGGCGATCGACAGCGTCTCCCAGCCGTCTTCCTCGTACTCCGCTGCGATCGCCTCCATCTCCGCGAGAAGCCGGAGCCACTGGTCGTTCGTCGTCACGGTCGGAGCCACACGGCCCGCGGACAAAAACGATCGGGTCCGAGGCCGTGTCGACGACGGCACTCGGAGTCGGGGACGGAAAAACGGTGGAGCGCCGAGAGGGAGATTTGAACTCCCGTGTCCGTGAGGACAGCAGATTTCGAATCTGCCGCCTTGGCCGGGCTAGGCTATCTCGGCCCATCGGTCCGTACCCGGTCTGCGCTTTTACCGGTTTCGGTTCCGTTCAGAACGGGAACATCGACTCCGCCTCGAGGTCCCGTTCGATGAGTTCGATCTCGTGGCCGTCCTGGTCTCTCGTGAACGCGTACATCCCGTCGTTGCTCTCGGGGTCGCGGTAGTCCTCGGCCTCCCGGACCATCAGCTGCTCCCAGTCCTCGGCGAGGTCGTCGACACGGACACAGAGATGTCCCCAGGCGTCGCCCATCTCGTAGCTTCGGCCGTCGTAGTTGTAGGTGAGCTCGACCGCCATCGCCTCCTCGGCTGCGCCCTCGGGTTTCACGTAGTAGTTCGCGAACGTGTCCGACTCCCAGCGGCCGGCACCCTCGTAGCCGAACTTGCGGGCCCAGAAGCCGAGTGCCTCGTCGGCGTCCTCGACGCGGATCATGGTGTGATCGAGCGACCACGTCGTCCCCCGATCGCGCTGGACGAGTTCGATCTCGTGTCCGTCTGGATCCTTGACGAACGCGTACCGGCCGCCACACGATTCGGGATCGCGGTAGTCCTCGACGCCTCCCTCGATCAGGCGCTCGTAGTACTCCTCGAGTTCGCCCTCGGGCACCCGGACCGCAATGTGTCCCCAGGCGTCGCCCATCTCGTAGCTCTCGCCTTCGTTGTGGGTGAGCTCGAGGAACGCCTCCTCCTCACCCATCTCCTCCGGGCCGAGGTAGACGATGGTGAACCCGTCGCCCTCGTAGCGGTCTTTCTCCTCGTACCCGAGGTGTTCGCCGTACCACTCGAGGGAGTCCGCTAACTCTTCGACGCGCATCATGACGTGATCGAGCGTTCCATCCATGCTCTCCGGGACGTCCACTCGGGCCAAAAGCGTGGCGGAGTCGGTCGGATCGGATCAGCCGTGGTTCGGCGTCCACTCCTCGCAGGCGTCCATGTCCTCCATCCGTTCGCCGTGGAAGCCACAGTAGGGGGCCATCCCGGAGCTCGACCGGACGTATTCGAAGTGGGTGCAGTTGCCACAGTAGCGGTCGGTCGTCTCCGCGGGGGCCGGCCGGTCGGCGACGATCAGCCCGCCGTCGCGGTCGGGCGGCGAGCGGAGCTCGTCCGTCGTCGAGCCGCCGTCACCCGTCGGGGCACCGACGGTCGACCGGCTCGCGTCGGTCCGCGACGGCCGTTCGACGGAGGGGCCGGCGTCGGTTCCCCCTCGACCGACGTCGGCCGACGCTTCCTTCGGGTCCGACGGCCCGTCGGCCGGTTCGTTGGTCTGGGTTTCGACCTCGCCGTCGGGGGTCCCGCCGAAGAAGCCGACGCCCCCGAGCCCGGAGTCGCCGTCGACCTCGACGACTTTCGTCCGGCCGAGTCGGGTGACGTTCATCTCGAGGGCACCGCCGGGGTCGTTGCGGGTTTTGAACGTGGCGACGGCGCTGAACAGACACCAGATCGCACTGAAGAAGCCGAGCAGGTACACTCCCGAGACGAAGAGCGTCAGATCCTGGCCGTGGCCGTCCCAGTGGGCGGGGTAAGCATACCGGAACAGCGCGACCCCGAGCAGGCAGATGCTCGCGCTGATCGCCGCGGCCGCCTGGACCCGTCGGCTCGCGGGTAACACGACGAACACGCCGACGAGCACGACTGGTGCCGCGAGCCCGCCGAGGATCCCCCCGTACTCCCGGGCGAGAAGGCGGTCGGCGACGAAGAGGTCCGTCGCCGCCACGAGGACCGCGAGCACCGCCAACAGCCCCCCGGCCAGGACGAGTCCCGTTCCCGCGTACAGCCGCCGGAGGCTCGTCCCTCCCCGGGCGTTCCCGTCGTACACCTCCGTCAGGCTGGTCATAGACGCCCGTTCGGGCTCCGTCCACAAAACGATACGTCAGACACATGTCGCCGGTGTGGTGGGTGTGGTCCGCGCGGAGGGTGTGGTGGGTGTGGTCCGCGCGGAGGGTGTGGTGGGTGTGGTCCGCGCGGAGGGTGTGGTGGGTGTGGTCCACACGGAGGGTGTGGTCCGCGCGGACGGGCTGGTGGGCGTGAGCGGTCCGCACGCGGTTCGGGTGCCTGATGGGTCCGGCCGCCCCGCAGAGCGGGCAAGCGGACGCCGGGCGGACAGACGGACGTCGGGTGAACAGACGAACGCCGGGCAGGCAAGCGAAAGGTTGAATCGAGGCGCTCACGAAATCCGTCCATGAGCGACGACGACGGGCTGACCCTCGGGGAGCGGCGCCCGGTCGACGGTGCGCCACTGGCACGCGTCAGCTCCCGGCTGACCTGGCCTAAAGAACGAAGCGAGGTCGACCGCATCGAGGGCGAAACCGTGATCCGCACGCCGGACGGCCCCCGAACGATCTCCGAGATCCTAGAGGACGTAGAGGAGACGTACTTTTCGACCGGCCGGGAGTTCGAGACGAACGTCCGCGCGGTGATCGGGACCGGTCCGATCCCGACCGAGTAGCCCGTGTCGACCGAGGGGGCACAAGCCGGCGCCCGCTGGCTCCGTGACCGCCTCCTGGGGTTGAGCTGGGTCCAACGATCGTTGCTGGCCGGTGCGTTGCTCACCGTCCTCTGGACGAACCTCGTCCAGTCCGGGCTGAACAATCGGCTGTTTTTCGACGGGCTGTTCCTGTTCGCCGGCCCGCTCGCACTCGCGATGACCCACGGCAGGCGGATCGGCTGGCGCATAAACCGGCTCGCGATCCGTAACGGGGTCCTGCTGGCGATGTTCGTCCTCCCGTTCTACCTGGTCGGCTCGACGTTGCCGACGATCAGGGCGTTCTACCCGATGTGGGAGACCTCGAGTGCGCCCGCCGAGTTCATCCCCCACGCGGCGAAGCTCTTTTTCCTCGCGCTGGCGGCGGAGACCTACTACCGCGGGCTGCTCTGTGTGGGAGTCAGCGACATCGGATTCAAGGCGGTCTTCATCAGCCCCGTCGTCTACATGTTCCACCACTGGGGGAAGCCGCCGATCGAGTTCCTGCTGTCGGGGCCGACGGACGTCCTCTTCGGCGCCGTCGACTACAAGTCGAACTCGATCCTGCCGTCGGTGATCGCCCACGGCGCCGGTCTCGTCCTGCTCGACTGGCTCGTCCTCCACGACCCCCTCTTCGATCCGACGGGGTTTTTGACCCACCTGGAGTGGCTCCCCGTGCCGCTGTGACCGTCCGTCGGTCGCCGTGACCGGACGACCGATCGCAGGGGATACCGTTTTGAGCCCCTGGGTCGTGATCTCACTCGACACCCTTCGGTGAACTATCATGACCGCCGCCACGACCCTCGAACGGGAGATCGACGCGAACGACGTGGAACTGATCAGGCTGCTGTTCGTCAACAACAGCGGCGTCCCCCGTGGACGGGTGCTCGACGCCGGCGACCTCGACTCGATCCTCGAGGACGGCGCCAACCTCACGAAGGGGATGCAGTCGTTTACCGCCCTGGACGCGCTCGTCGACGGCGGACGGTTCGGGCCGGTCGGGGAGGTCCGGCTCGTCCCCGATCCGGAGACGTTCACGGTCCTGCCGTACGCCGACCGCACCGCCGCCATGCTGTGTGACATGTACGAGCTCGACGGGGAGCCGTGGGCGGCCGACCCGCGCTCGCGGCTGCGCGAGCGGCTCTCCGCTCTCGCCGACGAGGGGTTGGCCGTCCGGGCCGCCTTCGAGGGCGAGTACTACCTCACCAGGGAGGGCGAGGACGGCCCCGAGCCGTTCGACGACAGCGCCTGTTTCGCCGTCGACGGGATGGACAGCGCCCACGAGATCGTCCTCGAGACGATCGACGCGCTGAAAGCCCAGGGGCTCGGACTCTCGAACTATTACCCCGAGTACGGCCCCGGTCAACAGGAGCTGGTGATCGAACACGACGAGGGGGTCGCCGCCGCGGACAACCACGTCCTCTACAAGACGACCGTCAACGCGGTCGCCAGACGCCACGGCGTCGACGCGACGTTCGCCCCACGACCCTTCGAGGGGCTGCCGGGCAGCGGCTGTCACGTCCACCTCTCGCTGTGGCGCGACGGCGAGAACGTCTTCGGCGATCCCACCGGCGACGAGCGATACGGCCTCAGCGACGTCGGCCGGAGCTTCGTCGCCGGCGTGCTCGAACACGCCCCCGCGCTCGTCGCGCTCACCGCGCCGACGGTCGGCTCCTACGACCGCCTCGAGCCGGGGATGTGGGCCTCGGCGTTCACCGCCTGGGGGCCGGACAACCGCGAGGCCTGCGTTCGAGTCCCCTCGGCGACGCGCGGCGATCGGGCGGGGACGACCCGGGTCGAGTACAAGTCCTGTGACAACACGGCCAACCCCTACCTCGCGCTCCTCGGGCTGGTCACCGCGGGGATGGACGGCGTCGAGCGCGGGCTCGAGCCCGACGCGCCCGTCGACGTCGACCCCGCGGAGCTCTCGGCGTCCGAACGCGCCGACCGCGGCATCGAGCGACTGCCGGCGACGCTCGCAGAAGCCCTCGACGCCTTAGAGGAGTGTACACTCCTCCGGGAGGCGATGGGTGAACCCCTCCACACGGCCTACCTGGAGGTCAAACGCAGCGAGTGGGAAGCCTCCGTCGACGACGACGGCGAGTGGGAGGCCGACTACCTCACCCGGGTGTTCTGAGCCGCGGGTCGGCCGTCACACCGTCGAAACCACTGAAACGCCCCGCGTCCGGAGCGTCGAGCCCGTCTCGGAACCTGTGGGGCCCGAACCGACAGCCCCAACTCCCCCCGGTCCGTCGACACGACGGAGATGACAGGCGAGGAGTCCTCGGCCGGGCCGGAGCCTCCCTCGGGAACCGAACGGGTCGG
>PUPA01000137.1 GCA_003552885.1 Natrialbaceae archaeon | reverse complement strand
GGCTCGGTCATCAGCGCCTCGGGGACGATCTCGGGCCACTTCGTCGTCGGCGGGTGGACGCCGTAATCGAGCATCCGCTTTGCGACGTCGGCGGCGTCCTGGTCGCCAGCGCTGGCGACGAACTCGTGATAGACCGGGCCGTAGGGGATCTCGTACTCGATCTCGTTCGCCAGGTAGTTGGCGTTGAGCACCGCCTTCGCCCCCGCGTCGGCGAGCCCCTCGTCGCCGAGCCGGGAGATGTACGCGAACGCTTTGAGCAACACGAGCCAGTTGCCCTGGAAGCCGTGGACTTTCCCGATCGTGTGCTCGGGCTCGAAGAGCTCGTAGCCACCGTCGCCCTTCCGGACGCGGGGAGCCGGGAGGAACGGCGCCAGCCGCTCGCCGACGCCGACCGGCCCCGCTCCGGGACCGCCGCCGCCGTGGGGCGTCGCGAACGTCTTGTGGACGTTGTAGTGCATCACGTCGAACCCCATATCGCCCGGTCGGGCCCGCCCGAGTAAGGCGTTCAGGTTCGCGCCGTCGTAGTAGAGCAGGCCGCCGACGTCGTGGACCATCTCCGCGATCTCGGCGATGTCGCGCTCGAACAGCCCGAGGGTGTGCGGGTTGGTCAACATGAGCGCCGCGGTCTCGGTCGAGAGGGCCGCTTCGAGGGCCTCGAGGTCGACGGTCCCCTCCTCGCTGCTCGGGAGGGTGACGACGTCGTAGCCGCCGAGAGCGGCCGTCGCGAAGTTGGTTCCGTGGGCGCTCTCGGGGACGATCACCTCGTGGCGATCGCCCTCGCCGTTGTGCTCGTGGTAGGCCGCCGCGACGCGGATGCCGACGAACTCGCCGGCCGCGCCGGCGGGCGGCTGCAGGGTAACGGCGTCCATCCCGCCGATCTCGCCGAGGTAGTTCTGGAGCCGGTAGAGCACCTCCAGGGTGCCCTGGACCGACCGTTCGGAGCGATCGGGATGGACCGCCGCCGCCGGGAGCGCGGCGACGTCCTCGATGAACTTCGGGTTGTACTTCATCGTACACGAGCCGAGCGGGTACGGGCCCGTGTCGATGCCGTAGGTCATCTGGGAGAGGCGGGTGTAGTGGCGTGCGAGCTCCGGCTCCGAGAGTTCGGGGAGCTCGAGCGAATCGCGGGTCAGCTCCCCCGGGAGCGGCGACCCGTCGATCTCGACGCGAGTCGTATCCTTCTCGGCGAGCAACGGCTCGTAGCGTCCGTCGGCGCCGTAGCGGGCCTGGTCGTGACGGCTCGGCTCGTCGCTCATCGGAGCACCTCCGGGAGGACCTCGACGAAGCCGTCGACCTCGGCGTCGGTTACCCCCGAGACACAGAGCTGGATCTCGTGGTCGCCGACGACGTGGACGGCGTACCCCTCGTCCTCGAGGTCGGCGGCGATCGCCGGCGCCGGCTGGTCGACGTGAGCGACGAACTCACGGAAGTGTCTGCGGTCGTGGACGGGGGCGACGGCACCGGAGAGCGCGTCGATCCGCTCGGCGAGGTCCTCCGCCCGAACGACGTCCCGCTCGGCGAGGTCGACCAGCCCCGACGGTCCCAGGTACGCGGCGTGCATCGCCGTCCGCAGGGCGACCCACGCCTGGTTGGTACAGATGTTGCTCGTCGCACGCTCCCGGCGGATGTGCTGTTCGCGCGTCTGGAGGGTGAGGGTGTACGCCCGCCGACCGGCGGCGTCCTCGGACGCGCCGACGAGCCGGCCGGGGACCTGCCGGAGGTACCGCTCGCGGGTCGCAAAGAGCCCGAGGCCCATACCGTAGCTCGTCGGGAGCCCGAGCACGCTCGCGTCGCCGACGACGACGTCGGCGCCGACGTCCGCGGGCCGGCTGAGAAGCGAGAGCGCGACCGGGTCCGAACCGAGAACGAAGAGTGCGTCGGCGTCGGCGGCCAGATCGCCGATCGCCGCCAGCCCGGGCTCGATCGCCCCCTCCGTGGTCGGGTTCTCGGCGTACACCATGACGACGTCGTCGTCGACCCGGCCGGCGAGGGCGTCGACGTCCGCTGTCCCCTCGTCGGTGGGGTACTCCTCGACGACGAGATCGGTGCCGGCGACGTAGTTCTCGAGGGTGCCCCGTCGGCCCGCGAGCAGCCGGTCGGGGACGAGCACGTGGTTTCCGGTCGTCTCCCGGAGCCGCCCGGCGAGGGTCGCGGCCTCGCCCAGGGCCGTCGCCGCATCGTACATCGAACAGTTGGCGACCTCGAGGCCGGTCAGTTCGACCAGAAGCGACTGGTACTCGAAGAGCGCCTGGAGAAAGCCCTGTGAGATCTCCGGCTGGTACTGGGTGTAGGAGGTCAGAAACTCCGACCGGTCGGCGAGGTGGTCGACGAGCGACGGGACGTAGTAGCCGTAGTGGCCCCGTCCGAGCAGCTCGACGAGTTCGTCGTTGCGATCGAGGATCGAGCCGACGAGCTCGCGCGTCTCCCGTTCGGTTCGCGAGTCGATGCCGAACTCCCCGTCGAAGCGTACCGCCGGCGGGATCTCGAACAGCTCCTCGACGGAGTCGACGCCGATCGCCTCGAGCATCGCGGCGGTCTCCTCCGCCGTGTGTGGAGCGTACGGGCTCCCTGTGGTTCCTGTTTCGGTCATGGCTGTGGGGTCGTCCCGAGGGACGCGTGTGCAATAGTTGCGACGGACGGGTAATGAGTCCACCCCTTTCTGGACCGGTTGATCGACGCGCACGGCCGTCGAGTGACACTCGACACCGACGGGGTCAGTCGACGGGCGTCTTCACGATGGTCACTCGACGGGAGGCTAGCCGGCTGACACGTTCGGTCACACTGCCGAGCAGCCGGCGGTACTCGCCCGTCCGCTCTTTGGAGCCGAGCACGAGCAAGTCGACGTCGGCCTCCTCGGCGTACGCGAGGATCTCCTCGTGGGGGACCCCGTGGCGGATCGTAACGACCGTCTCGACGTTCGCCTCCCGGGCCCGATCGGCGATCCCCTCTATGGCCTCCTCCCCCTCGCTCTCGAGGGCCGCCTCCAGCCCCTCGAACTCGTGGACGTACTCGTCGCCGGCGTACGCGCTGTAGACGTCGGTGTCGACGACGTACAGCAGGTGCAGTTCGGCGTCGGTGGTGTCCGCCACCTCGATCGCGTGGTCGATCGCTCGCTCGGTGCCCCTCTCGGCGTCGGTCGGCAGGAGGATTCGATCGTACATCGGTTCCCGGTAGGAGCCGACGGGCTATAATTGTCGAGGGACCGGCGCCCGCGGCCGGATGTACGGATGCCCCGGATCCGGCCGTCTATCGGGGAGCGCCTCGGTCCCGTACCACGAGCGAGAGTGCGAGCAGACAGCCGACGAGCGCGAACGTCGCGAGGAGGAAAAAGAGGGCCGTCTCGCTGCCGTACGTGAGCGTAACTCCGGCGATCGACGCGCCGAACGCACCGATACCGAAGATCGCGAGAAAGGTCCAGCCAAAGGAGAGCCCGCGGGCCTCTGGTGGCGAGTAGGCGGCGATCGTCGCCTGAGTCAGCGGCTGCATCGCAAACAGGACGACTCCGAGCAACGCGCTGACGCCGAGCAACGGCACGAAGCCGGCGGTCGCTACGGGAACGTACCCCACCCCGAGAACCGCGAGCGCGGCGAGGGCGACGACCAGCCCGCGCTCGGCGGAGAGACGATCGAGGAGCACGCCACCGAGATACTGCCCGAGGATACCGATCGTAAGCAGACCCACGAAGACGTACTGGGCTGGATCGAACTCCTCGGCGATCGGGCCGGCGTCGGCGAACGGATCCATCTCCCGGATCGCGGGAAACTCCCCCAGCATGTCGGGGAGAAAGGTCAACACGCCACGGTAGTAGAGCCCGTTGAACATCACGATCGCGACGATGGTGAGAAAGCCGATCGACGCCAGCGCACGCGTTTCCGAGACGATCGAGCCCGGGGAGAACTCCCCTTTGCTGGTCCGGTCTTCCTCGACGGCGGCGGTCTCGTCGAACCGGAGGACGACCCCGAGAAGGGCGATCGCCACCGTGGGGACCACGAGCAGCGCGGCGGCGATCCGCCAGTCGACCGCGAGCAACAACAGCGCGGTCGCCAGCGGACCCAGAGCGATACCGACGTTGCCGGCCATCCCGTGGTAAGCCAGCGCCCAACCCGGCTCGCGGACGCCCTTGCTGATCATCGTCAGTCCGGCCGGATGGTAGAGGCTCGCGGCGAGCCCCCAGAGTCCGAGCGCCAGCGTGACGGCGTAGACGTTCGGTGCGACCCCCAGGAGGATAAACGAGAGCGCCATACCGACCAGACAGGCGAGGATGACCGGTCGAGAGCCGAACCGGTCGACCAACACTCCCCCCGGGAGGGCGCCGGCGCCGAAGAGGAAGTAGCCGACCGTGACGACCGCCCCGAGGGTCGCAGCGGTCACGGAGAATTCGAGCAGCCAGACGGTCATGAGAATCGGGATGGAGAGCTCGTAGGTGTGGACCATCATGTGTGAGAGCGCGGTGAACGTCACGACCGACCGTTCGTCGTCTCTCATACGGAGGTTCCCCACGCCGCCTGGCCCGCGTCGGCCGCGAACCGGTCGGTAGGGCGGGGCGGGATGGGAGTCGTCACTTCCGTCGCCCGTTGATGCCCTCGGCGGCAGCCAGGAGCTTCCGGAACGGCGACTCCTCGCCGGTGGCAGCCTGCGTGAGATAGAGGAAGACCGCGACGGCGAGCGCGCCGAGCTGGACGATCAGCTCCGGATGGACCATGATGACGATCCCCAGCCCGACGAAGACGGTCCGTAGCCCGGCAGCCGGCAAGGAGCTGATTTCGACTTGGCGGCCGCGCAGCCCGACGATCCGACTCGAACCGATCGAGAACCGGTAGTTCAGCCCATGGATGATGGTGACCCCGCCGAGCAGGGTCACCAGACTCGTCAACAGCAGGCTGGCGTCGACCGTCCCCTGGTGGTTGACGAGTTCGGGGTGGTAGATGAACGTAAACGGCAGGACGAAAAGCGGTGCCGAGATCTTTATCGCCTCCCAGGAGGTCTCCCAGAAGTCCGATCCAGCGATACCGGTCGCCACGGCGACACAGGTCGCGACCGGCGGCGTCAGCCCGGCCAGGATCGCGGCGTAGAAGACGAAAAAGTGGGCGGCGAACTCGGGCAGGAAAAACTGGTTTACGAACGTCGGCGCGATCAGGATCGCGGTGATCGTGTACTTCGCCGTGGTGGGCATCCCGAGTCCGAGGATGATGCTGATCACCATCGCCATGACCGCCACGAAGATCAGGATCCCACCGGAGATGTCGATGAGCGT
>PUPA01000067.1 GCA_003552885.1 Natrialbaceae archaeon | reverse complement strand
TCGTCGTCCTCCGGTGGCTCCACACCACCGACGAACGCGCCGAGGGGCCGGGCTACCCCGAACAGAACGAGGTCTTCCGGCGGATCATCGCGGCGACGGAGTGATCGGGGGCACCGACCTCACGAGAGCTCCCCGTCGACCGGCTCGGCGGGCACCCCGGCGACCGTCTCGCCCGCGGGGACGTCGCGGGTCACGAGCGAGTTCGCCGCGACGCTCGCGCCCGCGCCGATCCGCACGCCGGGGAGGACGATCGCCCCCGCGCCGATCATCGCCCGTTCGCCGATCACGACCTCGCCGGTCCGGTACTCCTCCTGGAGGAACTCGTGACAGAGGAGGGTCGCGTCGTAGCCGACGATCGCGTGGTCCTCGATCGTGATCAGGTCGGGCCAGAACACGTCCGGGGTCGCCTCGAGCCCCCAGGAGACCCCCGTCCCGACGGTGACGCCGATCCGGCGCAGACACCACCGCCGGAGCCGGAGGCTCGGGGCGATCCGGGCGAGCCAGACGAAGACGTAGCTGACGGCGACCCGTAACGGGTTTCGCGCGCTCGTCCAGTGGGCGAGCGAGTTCGCCGGCCCGGGCGTCGGCCGGCGGCGCAGGCGGTCGTGTCTGGAGGCGTCCCCGGTCACTGTCGCCGTCGTTGGGTCCCCCCCGTCTTCAACCTCCCGTCGGACGACCCGCGGTCGCCGGCTTCCGGGAACGCCGCCGACAGGCGGGTCCAGAGGGAACGGTGCCGACAGGCGGGTCCAGAGGGAGACGCCCCTGACAGGCGTCTGGAGGGAACGCTGCCGGCACGCCGGGAGTCCGGGCTACGGCGAGAGCGCCTCGACCGTCGCCTCGATCTCCGCCGGTGAGGCCCCGCGGGGGAAGCTCACGGCGACCTCGTCGAGCCCGTCGATCGCGTCGAACTTCTCGAGTTCCGACCGGGCGCGCTCGGGCGTGCCGGCCGCACAGAGGGCATCGAGCAGCTCGTCGTCGACGAGCGCCCGCGCCCCCTCGCGGTCGCCGTTGGCCCAGGCCGCCGCGATCGCGTCGGCCTCCGAGGCGTACCCCTGGCGGGCGAGCGAGCGCCGGTAGTAGGTGCCCATCGCGGCGACGTAGAAGGCGACGTGTCCGCGGGCGAGTTCGCGGGCGCGCTCGCCGTCTTCGAGCGCACAGGCCGTAACCGAGAGGCTGACCCGTACGTCGTCCGGGTCGCGTCCCCCGAGCTCGATCCCCCGGTGGAGGTCCCCGAGACGATCACGGAGGCCCTCCGGGGTGAACACGATCGCGTGCCAGCCGTCGGCGAACCGGCCCGCAAGCTCGACCGACTTCGGTCCCATCCCGGCGGCGTCGATCGGGATCGGCTCTGCGGGCGGCTCACACCGGAGCCGGAAGCCCGACAACGAGAAGACGTCGCCGTCGTACTCGAGGTCCTCGCCGGCGGTCACCGTCCGGAAGATCTCCAGGTACTCCCGGCTGCGCCGGAGCGGGCGGTCGAACTCGACGCCGTGCCAGCCCTCGACGACGGCGGGGCCGCTGGGGCCGATCCCGACCCGCAGGCGCCCGTCGGCGACCTCACCGAGGGTGACCGCGGTCTGAGCCAGCAGCGCCGGCGAACGCGAGTAGACGTTCAGGATGCTCGGGCCGATCCCGATCCGCTCGGTCTCGGCGGCGATCCGGGTGAGGACGGTGACGGCGTCTCTCCCCCAGGTCTCGGGGAGCCAGACGTGGTCGTAACCGCGACGCTCCCCGAGGACGGCGAGGCTCACGAGCGAGTCGACGCTCGGCTGTGCAGCGACGGGCAGGTGGAGTGATCGGTCGGTCATGGTGGGATGGTCGTACCGGGCGGAGGCCTGCAGATCGGCCGGGGAACTCGGGCGCCAGTCCGCGGGCCGGAGTGCGGCGACGGGTCGGAGCGGTCCCGAACCGCACGTCGACAGCGAATACACAATCAACTGTATTAAAATTGTATGGGCCACGGCTCACGACGGCACACTGATCGACCGCGGGGACTCCGGGCGATCGCGCGGAGCCGGACGACCCCCGATCTATAACCCACGGGAACCGCTACGGGACGTATGACCGACCGAGTGCTGGTGCCGACGGACGGGAGCGACGCGGCGACGGCCGCGCTGGAACACGCGATCGCGCTCGCCGCCGAGGACGGGGCGACCGTCCACGTTCTCTTCGTGGTCGACGAGGGCGCAGCCGCCTCGACGGGCGACGACGCGGAGGTGCTGGAGGCGATCGAACGCCAGGGGGAGACGATCGTCGCCGAGGCCGGGGAGCTGGCGACGGGGCGGGGCGTCGACGTCGTCGAGGCCGTCGAGCACGGGGACCCCCAGATCGAGATCCTCGCGTACGCCGACCGGGAGGACCTCGACATGATCGTGATGGGCACCCAGGGACGACGCGGGCTCAGGCGGCTCCTGCTCGGGAGCGTGACCGAGGGCGTCCTCAGGCTGTCCGAGGTCCCCGTGTTGACTCTCAGAGCCGACGCGGACGGGGACCACCCGTACGGGGACGTCCTCGTGGCGATCGACGGCGGCGAGGGAGCCACACTCGCCCTGGCGGAGGCCATCGAGCTGGCGCGGCTCCACGGCTCGCGGCTCCACGTCGTCTCCGTCGTCGACCTCCGGGCGCTGAGCTACGAGGACGGCGCCGGCCACGTCTACGACGCCCTCGAGTCGGGTGCCGAGGCGCTCGTCTCGGAGGCGGCCGAGCGCGCACGGGAGGCGGGCGTCGAGTCGGTGTCGACCCACGTCACGGCCGGACGGGTGTTCCGGGAGATCACGGAGCACGCCGAGGAGGTCGGGGCCGACCTCGCGGTCGTCGGCACCCACGGCCGCCGAGGGGTCGAACGGGTGGTACTCGGCAGTGTGGCCGAGCTGGTCGTCAGGACGGCCGACTGTCCCGTGTTGACCGTCAGACGGCCGGACCCGGAGTGAGCCGTTCGATCCGGCCAGCGGGTCCCGCTCCGATCCGGCCAGTGGACCCGTTCCGATCCAGCCGGCGGGCCCCATCACCGTCCAGCGGGACAACTCCTTTATTCCACGGCGGCCAACCCAGAGGTCGTGACCCACGGGTCGATCACCAGACGGCACCTCCTCGCGGGTGCCGGCTCCGCGCTCGCGGCCGCGAGTGCGGGGTGTACCGAACGGCTCTGGTCGCGTGCGGAGGACGGGGCCCCCGAACGGGTCGAGGTGTCGATCAAGACGGTGCCCGCCGACGACGATCCGATGGCCGCGACGATCGTCAGCCAGCTCGAGGCCAACCTCAGACGGGCGGGGTTCGACGCCACGCGCGAGCCGATGGAGAAAGCCGAGCTGTTCCGTGAGGTGCTCGTCGACAGGGAGTTCGACGTCTTCGTCGCCCGCCACCCCGGCCTGGACGACCCCGACGCGTTGCGTCCGTTACTTCACTCGCGGTTCGTCGGCGAACAGGGCTGGCAGAACCCGTTTAGTTTCTCCGACCCGACGATCGACGACCTCCTCGACGGGCAGCTCCGCCGGGACGGGACGCGCCGGCAGGAGTCGATCGCCGAACTCCTCGAGCGGTTCCGCGAACGGCTCCCCTACGCCGCGGTCGCGTTCCCCGACCGGCTGGCCGCCAAGGCCGCGTGGCTCGACCTCTCTGAACCCCCGCTCGGTCCGCTCGGATACCTGAAACTGCTGTGGAACGACCCACCGGACGACGAGGACGAACGGGAGGGGGCGATCAGGATCGGCGTCTCGGGGCGTGAGGGTGGGTTCGACCGGCTCAACCCGATCGCCGTCGACGTTCGGGACGTCGGGGAGGTGCTCGACCTCCTCTATGACCCCCTCGTCCGGGACGTCGACGGGGACCGACAGCCCTGGCTCGCGACCGACATCGAGTGGGCCGAGGCGTCTGCCGGCCTCGAGGCGACGGTGACCATCCGCGAGGGGGCGACCTGGCACGACGGTGAGCCCCTCGACGCGACGGACGTCGGGTTCACCCACCGGTTCCTCCAGGACACCTCCCTCGGCGAGTCGGACGCCGGCGTCCCCGCCCCCCGGTACCGGGGCCGGACGACCGTCGTCGAAGACGTCGACGTCCGTGACCCCCAGACGGTGGTCGTCGATTTCAGCGTGACCTCCAGGGATATCGCGTGGCGGTCGTTCTCGCTCCCGATCCTCCCGGCACACGTCTGGGAGGAGCGATCCGCGCTCGTCGGCGACCAGCGCACCGAGGCGATCGCCACGGACAACGACGAGCCGGTGGGTTCGGGGCTGTTCCGGTTCGTCGACGCCGCAGCGGGCGGCCTCACCCTCGAGGAGTTCGGCGAGCACGTCATCCGCCGGGAGGGCATCCCCGGCCACCCGGGGACGTTCGACGACGAGGATCACCTCGACCGCCTCGAGTTCTCCGTCTCGCCGACGCCGAGTGCGGTCGTCGAGGGGTTGGGGGACGGAACCGTCGACCTGGGTCTCGCCCCGTTCGGGGCAGGGACCGTCGAGCTGATCGCCGAGGAGGACGCCATCGACCTGGTGAGCAGACCGACCCGGTCGTTCTACCTCGTCGGCTTCAGCGACCGACACCCCGCCCTCGGCAACCCCCGCGTCAGGGAGGTCATCTCGCGGCTGATCGACCGGGAGCATCTCGTCGAGGAGTTCTTCGAACACGCCGAGCCGGCCCGGAGCACGAGCGCCGTCGCCGGCTTCCGGCCGTCGACGTGGGAGGGAGCCGACCCGGAGTTGCCCTCGTTCGTCGGCGACGACGGGGAGGTAGACGAGGCGTGGGCGCAGACGGCTTTCGAGGAGATCGGCTACCGGTACGAGGACGGCCAGCTCATCTCCTGACGCCGTCGAGAGCACACGGACCGTCAGAGACGCCACGCCGAGCCGTTAGTCATAACAACGGTGGTTCCGTCGACCCGCTCGTAGTGAGTCCGAGCCGCGTCGTCGAGTCAGGAAGTCCCGTTCGAGAGACGGCCCCCTCGGGGAGCGAGCCACGGCGGTCGTGGCGATCGAATAGAGTGACACATCGGAGAGATGAGTGACTCATGACCCCAGTAACGAAACTCGGCTTCGGCTCGACCCTCGCACTTCTCGTACTGCTTCTTGTCGCCTCGAGAGGCGCTATCGGCGGTGTGTACGAGTACGTCTCTGATCTGCACTGGGTGGCTGGCGCCTCGGTTCTCCTGCTTGCGAGTGTGATCCCAGTCTGGCTCGTTCTCCGATACGTCGGTTCTCGTAGTGAGGAGTGAGCCCCCGTGCTGGCTGGCCCGGCCAGGATCGTGAGCGAGACGTGC
>PUPA01000200.1 GCA_003552885.1 Natrialbaceae archaeon | reverse complement strand
GGCTCCGCGACTGGCGGCCGCGGACACATCCCTCGACGGAGCGACGCGTCGAACGGCTGTACGACCTCGAGGGGAGCCGATGACGGTCACTTCTCGACGTCGAGGAGCGCGACGCGTTCGGAGACGAGCTCGGCGAGGCTCGCGTCGGTCGCCGCGCGCTCGGCGTCGGTGACCTCGAAAAACGAGCACAGCCGACCCTCGTCGGCCCCCTCCAGCGCCGAGTACTCCCCCACGACGGTCTCGAGCCCGCGGACGGCCTCGAGGGCACCCGCCTCGTCGCCGCCGTCGACGAGCACGATCGCCTCGTTCTCGCCCTCGCTCACGCCCATCTCCAGGGCACGGTCGATCTGGCGGCGGCCGGCGGCGTACAGCAGGATCTCGACGGCCCGGTCGCGGGCGACCGCCTCCCCCCGGGCGAACGCGCGGTCGGCGAGTTCTACCGCCCGTGCCAGGTGGGTCCGGTCGGCGACGTAGCGGGCGTCGAACGCCTGGATCGTCGTTCCGTGGGCCTCCCCGATCCCGGCCAGACGGTCCACGAACGCGTCGACGTCGTCGACCGCGAGCCGACACTCGAACAGCTCCACTAGAAGTCACCCAGGCTCGACTGGTCCTCGCCGTCGGCCGCCCCGCAGGCGGTCGCTCCCCCCGAAGCCGGCTCGCCGCCGGCCGCCTCGCCGCCGTCCTCGACGGGGGATCGTCGGGGCTCGACCCCGTCCATCGAGGGATCCTCGCGGCCGGCGTTCTCGAGGACGGTCTCGGCGGTCTTCTCGCCCCTGAGGGCCCCGAGGACGACCCCCTTCTCGGCCTCCCGCAGGTCGGCCGGGCTCTCGATGCCCGCCCCGTACAGCGCCCGGGCGCGCTTTCGACCGACCCCCCGGACCGAGACGAGCTCGAGCAGCTCCTCGCTGACGCCGTGTTCGACGCGGGCGCGGGCCTCCCGGACGGCGACGGCCCACTCGCTGTCGATCTCGGCCGCCAGGGACTCGGCGGCCCCGAGCAGCCACTCCGCGGTGTCGACTTTCCCCCGAAGGTCGCCCGGGCCGACCCCGTAGCGCTCGGTGAGCCGATCCTCCCCGAGCTCGTCGGCCCAGTCCTCGAGCAGCTTGCCGGTTTTCAGCGCCGAGAGCCAGTCCTCGAAGCGCTCCTCTTCGAACTCGCTGGGGACGTCCCCGAGCAGCTCGGCCTCGCGCCGGAAGAACAGCTCGCCGTACGTCTCGGCCTCACCCGAGCGCAGGTACAGCTCGTACATGTCCGGGGTGCGCGAGACGAGCTGGTAGAGCCCGAGGGCGGTCGGACGGTCGGTCGCGCTCTCGAGGCCGTGGACGATCTCGGCGGCACTCATCGGGTCGAGATAGAGCCGCGAGACGGTGTGTCCGAGGCTCGTCGCGCGGAGTTCGGCGCCGGCTCGCTCGCGGAGCTCGCCGGCCGGGACGAAGCCGTCGCGCTCCGTGTCGTCCCGACGGTCCCGTTCGACGAAGCCGTTTCGAACGAGGTACTCGAGGACCGCGTCAGTGACCGTCTCGAGCCGTCCGGGCTCGGTCGACTGGCTCGCATAGAGGGTCTCTCGCATGAACGCGAGCAGCTCCCCGCGGGTGTTCCCGAAGCCCGAGGCGACCGTCGCGAGGACGTGCGTCCGGAGGGCGGGTTCGGCGGCCAGTTTCGACTCGACGGGCTCGGGGTCGGCCCAGACGTACCGGTCGAACAGCTCCGCCGACTCCTCGCCGTCCCCGGCCAGCAACACCGCCTCGCCGTAGGGATCGAGGCCCGGACGGCCGGCCCGGCCCATCATCTGGTGGACCTCGAGGACGTCGAGGGGGGCCATCCCCCCGGCGGTCGAGTCGAACCGCCTCCAGTCCCGGACGACGACCCGGCGTGCGGGGGTGTTCACCCCCGCCGCGAGCGTCGGCGTCGCGGCGATGACCCTCAGCGAACGGTCCCGGAACGCGTCCTCGACGAGCGATCGGTGCTCGCCCGCGAGCCCGGCGTGGTGAAACGCCGCCCCGCGTTCGACACACGCCGCCAGATCCTCGCTCGTCTCGGTGTCGCTCACCTCGCGGATTCGCTCCGCCAGCTCGGCCAGCGTCTCGCGATCCTCGCCCGTGACGACCCCGTCGGTGACCCCCGAGAGCCGTGTGGCGGCCGACTCGGCGTTCCGCCGGGAGTTGACGAACACGAGCGAGGAGCCCTCCTCGGTCAGGATGTCCCGGACCAGCGCCATCTCCTGGCGTTCGCGACCCCGGACCGGCACCTCGCGGCTGGTGCCGTCGTCGAACTCCAAGACGTTTCCGCGGTGGACGCCCGTTCGCAACTCGATCGGTCGCCACTCGCTCTCGACGAGTTCCGCGTCGAGCCAGTCGGCGATCTCCCCGGCGTTGCCGACCGTCGCCGAGAGGGCGACGAGCTGCAGCCCCGGGTTGAGCTTGCGCAGCTTCGCGAGGGTGACTTCGAGGGTCGGCCCCCGGCTCGCGTCGTCGATGAGGTGGACCTCGTCGCTGACGACGCAGGTGAGCTCTGAGAGCCACGCCGCGCCGTTTCGCACGAGCGAGTCGACCTTCTCGCTCGTCGCGACGACGACGTCCTTGCTCGCGAGCCAGTCGCTCGTCGACTCGTAGTTCCCCGTGGTCACGCCGACGTCGACCCCGAACGCGTCGAAGGCGGCGAACTCCTCGCGTTTCTCGCTGGCAAGCGCCCGCAGGGGGACGATGTAAAGCGCCATCCCCCCGCGTTCGATCGCCGAGAGCATCCCCAGGGTGGCGATCATCGTCTTCCCGCTGGCGGTCGGCACGGCCGCCACGAGGCTCTCGCCCTCGAGGACGCCCGCCTCGACGGCCGCGGCCTGTGGCGGGTACAGCTCCTCGATTCCCCGATCGGTGAAGTGTTCGACGGCCCCGGATGGGAGCCCGGAGAGCGCCTCGACGTTCATCGTCCCCGGTTCGCGCGTCAGCGGATTTAAACTGTCGCCCCGGCCGCGTCGACGATCGCCCGGACGGCCGTCGCCGGCTCCGTCCGAGGACCCGTCGGTCGACAGGGGTTTGAGGACGCCGTCCGAAGGGGCGATATGAGCCGACCGGACCGCGTGCTCGTCGCCCTCCTCGGAAAGCCGGAGGAATCGGCGGCCCTCGCCTACGCCCTCGAAGCCTTTCCGGACGCGCAGGTGACCGCCATCGCGGTCGTCACACCGCTCGACGGACCGATGAGCGAGGGGGGCCTCCTCGAGCGGAGCGACGATCGGGTCGCGAACGCCCGCGAACGGGCGGCGTCGCTCGTGGAGTCCGTCGCCGGGGAGACAGAGCGGGTCGACCACGTCGCCCTCGAGGGTCTTCCCGGGGAGGTGATTCCGGAGTGCGCGGCGGAGTACGACCACGTCGTCGTCGGTCCGCGCGGGAGTTCGATCGCCCGCCGCGTGACCGGACGCGGCGTCGCGGAGAGGATCGTCGACCGGTGTGAGGTGCCGGTCACGGTGTTCGATCCGGAGGCCCAGTAAGCCCGTGAGCCGCTGTCGGCGCTGTGACGCGGAGATATCCAGACAGGAGACGACGTGTCCGGCGTGTGGCTACGATCCCGGCTCGGCCGTCCGGCGGTTCGGTCTCGGATTGGTGATCTTCGGCGGTGCCTTCGCGTTCGTTTCGCCGCCGATCGGGCTGTTCGGGGTGTTCGCAGGGATCGTCGCCGTCGGCGGTAGCTACCTGTATACACCCACCGGCTGAGCGACGGGTCGAACCGTGACGGCTCGTACTCTCGGCTGTAACTGTATTACGACCCGAACAGCGTCGCCAGGACCCGGTAGAGCCCGAACGCGACGGCGATCGAGGAAAAGCCAGAAACTCACGGTAAACGCGATCTTCCGTCCGGATATCCCGGCCGAGCCCGCCGCCAGCCCGCCGCCGATCACTCCCGAGAGGATGATGTTGTTGAGCGAGATCGGGATGCCGAGTGCGATCGCCAGCTGGGCGATGACGAAGCCGGGAACGAGCGCCGCGATCGATCGACGAACGCCGAGCTGGGCGTACTCCCGCGAGGTCGCCTGTAACAGCCGGGGTGCACCCATCCACGCGCCGGCGAGGATACCCGTCGCGCCGATGGCGAGCAGAGCGATCCCCGGGAGGCCGAGATCGACCCGGAACAGGTTCTCGAGCGGACCGGTCGCGAGTCCGACCTGTGAACCACCCGAGGAGAACGCGACGATCCCACCGAGAACGAGCAGGAACGACCTGATTCCCCGGTCGACGGAGGCGGCGATCCGCCGGCGGACCCAGTAGGCCCAGAGGGCGGCGAAGGCGACGGTGACGAGCGCCATCCCCAGGTCGAACCCCGGGAACAGCTCCGGCCCGCCGCCGATGGCCCGCGAGATCAGCCCGGCGAGGGTACCCTGATCGGCCGTCGGATCGGGGATGACGCCCAGTCGAACGTTCGCGAGGACGCCGCCGACGAGTGCGGCCAACAGCGGGACGCCGACCGTCTCGGGGACGTCGTCCCGTCGGAGGACGACCGCCGTGGCGTACGCCAGCCCGCCCGACATGAACGGAACGAGCAGCCAGAACGTCCCGAGACGCTGGTAGGTGTCGAAGGCGGGATCGCCGCCGAGTGAGAGGTCGCGCCGACGGTCTCGGAGATGCTTCCCCCCTGGAGGAGTGCCCCGGCAGCCGCGAGGATCCCGATGAGGAACGCGGCCTGCATCGTGGAGACCGCGTTCGCCCCGATCGCCGGCGCGAACGGTGGCGAGTTGCTGTTCGCGCCGAGCACCCGCGTCATGAACAGACAGGTGAGAACCGCGACGCCGACGAGCGTCGCGACCATGTCGTCCGTCGAGTCTCGGGAAAGTCATAAAACCCTTACTCCCGTCGCCGACGAAGCCACACGATATAAGCACCCGCGGACACACCGGGATCGTATGCGGGAGGCGGAGGAGACGACCCGTCGACGGATCGCCGACGCGCTCCGGGTCGAACCCGCGACCCCGAGTACGCTCGCGGCCCGGTTCGATCTGACCGCCGGAGCCGTCCTCGATCACCTCGAACACGTCGCGCGGTCGGTCGAGGGCGACGGCGACCGGCTGCTCGTGGCGCCGCCGACCTGCCGGGAGTGTGGCTTCGACGGCTTCGAGGAGCTGCTCAACCGGCCCTCGCGGTGTCCAGAGTGCAAGAGCGAGTCGGTCACGGAGCCGACGTTCACCGTCGAGTGACGAACGCCGACGCCGAACGTTCCGTCGGAGTAACGGCCGGATCGAGATTCGACACGTCTATCACCGGCGTCCCCGTCGGGCCAGACGAACGGCTGGGCGGCGTGCCGGAGCCGCCCGACGCATCCACATGACCGAGCTCCCGAACGACCGTGTCGACGCCGTGGTGGCGGCCATCGACCGTCTCGACGGCGACGCCCGACTCGACCTCGACGAGGCGTTGACCCTCCTCGCGGACCGCCGACGCCGGCTGTTGCTGGAGGTCGTCGTCTCCCACGACGAGGCGCTCACGCTGCCGGACGTCGCCGAGGAGGTCGCCGAACGCGAGACTGGTTGCCAGCTCGCCGACATCTCTGCCGAGCGGATCAAACGGGTGTACATCTCGCTTTACCACGATCACCTCCCGCGGCTCGTCGACGCCGACGTCCTCGAGTACGACCAGGAGCGAGACCTCGTCGCCCCCGGCTACCGCTGACCGGTCGTCGTCGCGGCGCGGCCCTCTCTCAGGACGGGCGGCGAACGCGGAGGCCGTGGCGATACGCTTTTGTGCCAGCCGGAACCCCGGAGTGTATGTACCGGTCCGGACGGTTCGTCGCCGAACAGCTCTCCTCGCTCGCCCCGGAGGCCGTCCAGCCCAACGGGGCCGACCTCACCCTCGGGGCCGTCCTCGAACAGCGCGAAGCCGGCCACCTCGGGGTCGACGGCAAACGGGTCGGCGAGCGAGCCACCGTCGAGCCCGACGAGGCCGGCGTCTACCGGCTGTCGGCGGGGGCGTACGTCGTCCGGTACGGCGAGGGGCTCGCGATCCCGGAGGGCCACGTCGGGTTCGTCCTCCCCAGGTCCTCGCTGTTGCGCAACTCGTGTACGCTCGATACGGCCGTCTGGGACGCCGGCTACGAGGGTCGCGGCGAGGGGCTGCTTCGGGTCGGCCACGGGATCTCCCTCGAACGCGGCGCCCGGATCGCCCAGCTGGTGCTCGCCGAGGCCGACCACGAGGGCACCTACGACGGGAGCTACCAGGGCGAAAACCTCTAAGCTTTGACCGTCGGCGGCGTACGCCGGAGCATGATGGCGACGACCCACGCGTTCGCCGGTCTGGCCGTCGTCGCGCCCGTCGCCTACGCGGTTCCGGAGCTCGCCGTCCCCCTCGCCGTGGGCGCACTCTGTGGGGGGATCGCCCCCGACCTCGACGTCGCGTTCGTCCACCGCCGGACCCTCCACTTCCCGGTGTACGGCGTCGTCCCCGCGGCCCTCGCGGTCGCCGTCGCCGTCGTCGCTCCGGGCCCGCTGACCGCCGGGCTCGCCGCGTTCGCGGTCGCCGCCTGGCTCCACGCCGCCAGCGACGTCCTCGGCGGGAGCCCCGAACTGGATCCGTGGACCGACCCCTCGGACCGGGCGGTGTACGACCACCGGCACGGGCGGTGGCTCCGGCCCCGGCGCTGGATCGGCTACGACGGCTCCCCCGGGGACGCCACCCTGGCCGTCGTCCTGGCGGTCCCGGGGTTCGTGCTCTTCGATGGCCCGATCGCGGCGGTCGTCGCCGTCGGCGTCGCCGTCTCCCTCGGCTACGCGCTCGTTCGACGGCGGCTCGTCGACTGGGTGCCAGACTGGGTCGAGTGAGGGGGCGGTCCGGGAGGATCGGGTGAGAGGACGGTGTGGGACAAATCGGGTGAGAGGACGGTCTGTGAGGGCCGAGCGACGGGGCGGTCCACAACGGACACACGCCGTCCGACGGCGAGTCGGAACGCTGATACGGCCCGTCTCCAAGGGCGTCCCATGGTCGTCACCGTCGTCTCGGACGTCTTTCACCTCGTCCACCTCGTCTTCGCCGCGGTGTGGGCCGGCAGCGTGTTCTACGTCGCGTTCGTCCTCCTGCCGCTGGCCAGAGACGGGGCGTTCACCTCGACGAAACCGCTCGAGGTCGCTTCGGGGAAGCTGAAGACCATCTCGCGGGTGAGCTCGCTCGTCCTGCTCGCCACCGGCGGCCACCTCGCCGGCAACCGGTACACCGTCGGCGGCGGTGGACAGGACCTGTTCGCGTCGACGAACGGACGGCTCGTGCTCGTGATGCTCGTCCTCTGGCTCGCGCTCGCCGGGCTGATCGAGGTCGGCGCAAAGCGCTTCGAGGCCGGCCTCTCCGGGAAGAAACTGCGCGAGCCGGCCCGGGAGACGTTGCCGCTGTTCCGGGCCGCGGCGGTCGTCGGCGTCGCGCTGTTCGTCGTCGGCGGGCTGATCACGACGGGGACGGCGGTTCGGTACCTCTGAGTTCGGGCACTCGCCGTGGGGACGTCCGGCGAACGGCCCGTGTCAGCAGATAACACATTTTGCTGATAGATCGACCGAGCGGGCGCCGGGGCGATCACCGGGGACGACCGGTCCTCGCCTAGACCGAAAACCGTCCGTTCGAGGCCACTCGTGGCGAATCGCCGACGATCCGTCTGGAATAAAAGAACCCAAGAGGTTTTTAACCAGGTCGTGGAAGGATCGGACATGCACACCTGTCGCAACTGCAATCAGTCGTTCCGAACCGAGCTCGCCCTCGAACTCCACCTGGACGGCTGTGAGGACGGCCAGCTCCTCTGTAAGGTCTGTGGCGACCGCTTTCGCGAACGGGAGGCGACACGGGACGGCTGGCACTACGCGTGCCCGAACGCCGACTGTGAGGGGGAGGGACTGAACGAAGACCTCATCGACGTCCGGGAGGTACGGGCGGCGACCCACTAGGGGTCGGATCGATCCCACAGAACGCGACTGGACGGTTTTTTACCCCTCGCGCTCGGAGTCCGCGGCGATGACCGACTACGAGGAACTCGGGCTCGTCGCCGGCCTGGAGATCCACCAGCAACTCGATACGGCGACGAAGCTGTTCTGTGCGTGTCCGACCGAGCGTCGCGACCCCGCGGAGGCGAGCCGGCGGTTCACCCGGTATCTCCACCCGACCAGAAGCGAGCTGGGGGAGATCGACGACGCGGCCCTAGAGGAGAGTCGCGTCGACCGGGAGTTCACCTACCTCGCCTACGACACCACCTGCCTCGTCGAGGAGGACGACGAGCCCCCCTCCGAGCTCGATCCGGAGGCCCTCGAGACGAGCCTGGAGGTCGCCGCCTTGCTCGGGATGACGCCGGTGGACCGGGCCGAGGTGATGCGCAAGATCGTCGTCGACGGCTCGAACACCTCCGGCTTCCAGCGGTCGACGCTGCTCGCCACCGGCGGGGCCGTCGAGACGAGCGAGGGGACGGTGGGAATCGAAGACCTGCTGCTCGAAGAGGAGAGCGCAGCCCGGGTCGAGGGGACCGACGACGGCGTCGTCTACAGCCTCGACCGGCTCGGTATCCCCTTGGTCGAGATCGGCACCGAACCCGACATCTCCACGCCCGAGCAGGCCCGGGAGGCCGCAGAACGGATCGGCATGCTGTTGCGATCGACGGGCAAGGTAAAACGCGGGCTGGGGACGATCCGCCAGGACGTCAACGTCTCGATCGCCGACGGGGCCCGCGTCGAGATCAAAGGCGTCCAGAGCCTGGAGGGGATCGACGACATCGTCCGCACCGAGGCCGACCGCCAGCTCGCGCTGGTCGAGCTCGCCGCGGAGCTCGAGCGGCGGGGGGCCGCCGTCGGCGAGCCGGTCGAGGTCACCGACGTCTTCGCGGACACCGAAAGCGGCGTGATCCGGGGGGCCCTCGACGGCGGTTCGGTCGTCGCCGTCGCCCTCTACGGCTTCGACGGGCTGGTCGGTCGGGAGATCGCCCCCGACCGCCGGCTCGGCACCGAGCTCTCCGACCACGCGAAACGCCACGACGCCGGCGGGATCTTCCACACCGACGAGCTGCCGGCGTACGGCGTCACCGCGGGGGAGGTCGAGGAGCTGTACGAGGCGACCGGCGCGGGCCCCGACGACGCCGTCGCCATCGTCGCCGCGGCAACCGACGTCGCCCGCCCGGCCGTCGAGGCCGTCGCCGACCGGGCCGAACGCGCCATCGAGGGCGTCCCCGAGGAGACCCGGGACGCGAACGAGGACGGGACGACGCGATACCTCCGGCCGCTCCCCGGCGCCGCCCGGATGTATCCCGAGACCGACGTCCCGCCGGTCGAGCTGGATCCGAGCGAGGTCGACGAGCCGGAGCTGTTGACCGAGAAGGTCGACCGGTACGGACGCGAGTACGGTCTCGACGCCGGCCTCGCCGAACAGGTCGCGTACGGGCGACGGATGCCGCTTTTCGAGGCGCTCGTCGCCGACGGCGTCGATCCGACGCTGGCGGCGAGCACCCTCGAGTCGACGCTGACCGAGCTCCGCCGGGACGACGTCCCCGTCGAGGTCCTCGAGGACCGACACGTCCGTGAGACCCTCGGGCTCGTCGAGGCCGGCGACCTCCCGAAGGAGGCCGTCCCCGAACTGCTCTCGGCGCTCGCCGCCGACCCCGATCGGTCGGCCGCGGCGGCCGCGGAGGACGCCGGTCTCGGGGGGGTCGGGGAGTCGGAGGTCCACGAGGTCGTCTGCGGGGTCGTCGAACGGAACGCCGAACAGGTAGAGCGCGAGGGGATGGCCGCCTTCTCGGGGCTGATGGGCGAGTGTATGGGTGCTCTGCGGGGGAAAGCCGACGGCGACCTGGTGAGTCGGCTGCTCCGTGAGGAGATCCAGGCGCGGTCGTGATCGGGAACGGGACGCCTCCGGACGTCCGGTTTGAGGACCCCTCCCCCGCGTGAGCGACTCCCGCTGCGATTCGTTTCGGCTGCACCGAAATGTTCTTTATCCGAACGGACGTACCAACGGACGTGAGCTCCGTGGTAGTGGGACACACGACCTCCGGCGGCTCCGTGGGTCTCGGGGGCACGCTCGAACTCGGCGCGGCGCTCTCGCCGCTCGAGCTGGCCGGGCTGGCGTTCGTGGCGACGCTGGCCGTCGGCGCCGTCGTGCTCGGCGTCGCCCGGAGCCACGGCGGCCGGACGATGAGGGCGGCCCGACGGAGCCCGGTCATCTCGGCCGTCGTCGGGGTGCCGGGCGCGCTCGCGCTCGCCGTCCTGGTGTACACCGGATTCCTCCTCTCGACGGCCGCAGGGACGTTCTCGGTGCTCGGGACGGTGATCGCGATCCCGCTCGCCGTCGTCGTCGGACTCGTCGCCGTCGCGTGGACGGCCATCGGGCTCGCCGCGGTCGGCGGGGCGCTCGTCGGCCGCGAGGGCCCCGCCTCGTACGTGGCCGGCGGGCTGTTGGCCGCCCTCGCCGTGTCGACCGCGCCGTACGGCCTCCCCCTCCTCGCGCTCGCCGCCGCCACCGGGATCGGCGCCGGAACCCGGACGCTCGTGACCGGCCGGACGGACGCGCCCGACGAGCGCGTCGTTCCCCCGGCCAACGAGGTCTGAGCGGGTGCGTTGGGCAAAGCGTTTTTACCTGTCGGTCGAACGTAGAATCGATGGGTTCGAAAGCGGGGATCCTCGCGCTCGACTCGCTGTCGCCGGTCGCCTGGGTCGGCGTCGCCGCGGCACTGGTGACCGCGGCCGTCCACCTCGTCCTCGGCGTCCAGGATCTCACCGGCGCGTTCGGAATCTCCTTTCTGATCTCGACGGCGGGCTTTCTTGCGGGGATCGCCGCCGTCCTCGTAGATTACCGGCGTCGGCTCGTCTACCTCCTCGGGATCCCGTTCGTCGGCGGACAGATCGTCCTCTGGTTCGCTCTCAACCAGCCGATCCCACCGGTGAGCACGATCGAACTGGTGGATAAGGCCGCACAGCTCGTGTTGATCGTCGTCCTGGTCGTCCTCCTTGACCGTGAGTGACGAGCCCGCACCGGGCCGACTCCGCCGGGTTCGCGGCCGTCTGGTCGACGCGTTCAGGCGTCGCGTCGGCCGGCCGGCGACCGGCCACGTCCCGGTCGACGCCCTCCGGACGTACCACCGGCTCCGACGCCGGCTGTACCCGCGGCGGTACACCGACGCGGACCCGTTCGCGCTCGTCTGGACCGAGCCGGAGCGGATCCGTCACAGCGTCCTCGAGTCGGCCCCGCCGTACGCCCAGTGGGGACGGGTCGTCGACGGCGACTGGGACAGAGCGCGCGAGCCGTTCGACGAGCGGCCCGTGGCCCGTGCGATCGACCAGCGGTTCCGCGAGGGCAGAGCGTGGGCGGAGACGCCGCTTCGAGCCCACTTCGCCGATCAGCTAGAGCGGTTCGGCACGGCGTGGGGACACCCCTCGATGGCCGGCTTCGACGAGCGGTGTGCCCGGATCGACCGGCTGTACGAGTCGATGCGAGCGGACGGCTACCGCCTCCAGTCCGAGCTGCGTGGGGGGACGGACGTCGGCACCCCGGTGCCCCGGTTCGACGAGATAAACGTCGACGTCGGCCGCGAGGGGGAGGTGCTCTGGCGATCGTACGGCCAACACCGGCTGGCGATCGCGAAGCTGCTCGGGCTCGAGGCCGTCCCGACGCTGGTCCACCGGCGACACGCCGAGTGGCAGGCGGTGAGAGACGCCGTCTGCGAGCGGCCGGCCGGCAGACGACCGGACCACCCGGACCTCCGCGGGGGTGTGCCGGCGTGACCGGAGGGGGGGTCGGACGGGGGTACGTCGATCCGGCTCGCCGGTGGCCGCTCGCGGCGACGGTCGCGACCGTCGCCGCGGTCGGCGGCCTCCTCACGCTCGACCGACTCTGGACGGCGGGGCCGCCGCCGGAGTTCCTCCTCGGCGTGGGGGCGGTCCTCGGCCTCGAGCTGGCCGTCTTCCGGCGGACGATCCGCCGGGCGAGCCGCGAGGCGGGTCCCGAACGGCTCACCCTCGCGACCTGGGTGACCGTCGCCCGTGCGACGGCACTCGCACTCTTTGCGGGGTTCGTCGTCGCCGGGCCGCCGGTGGCGACGCTGGCCTGGGCCCCCGGGGTCCTGTACGCGCTCGTGGCGGGGCTCGACGCGATCGACGGCGCGCTTGCCCGCACGAGGGGGGCGGTGACCGAACTCGGCGCGCGCCTCGACCGCGAGATCGACTCGCTTGCGGTGCTCGCCGGCGCGATCGCGGCGGTCAGCTACGGGGCGGCGCCTCTCCCCTTCCTCGCCGTCGGGGTGGCGAGGTACCTGTTCGTGTTCGGCACGTGGTGGCGCCGACGCCGGGGACTGTCGGTCTCGGCGCTGCCCGAGAGCCGGCTCAGACGCCCGCTCGGCGCGGCGACGATGTGCGTCATCTGGCTCGCCCTCCTGCCGGTTCCCGACGAGAGCGTAACCCGTCCGCTCGCGACAGCCGTCGCCGTCCCCTTCCTGCTCAACTTCCTCGCCGACTGGCACGCGACGACGCGGTGAGACGCCCGCCGCGGGCCGAACCGGTGGCCCGAGTCGCCCCGGGGTGGCGATCGACCGCACATAACGCACAAGTACGACCCACCCTGAGTGGACGGCGTGTGAGACGACGAACGTTGCTCCAGGGAGCATCCGGACGGTCCCCCCGCTCGAGGGCTCCCGGACCGTCCCGGGGAGGGCTCCGGCGATGACCGCCCGTCGGCTGTACTTCACCGGGCCCGAGACGGTCGAGATCAGAGAGCGGCCGCGGCCGGAGCCGGGCGAGGGTGAGGTGCTGGTCGAGAGCCGGCGGTCGGCGATCAGCCCCGGCACGGAGGGGCTGATCTACCGTGGGGAGGCACCCACGGAACTCGAGGCCGACGAGGGGATCGACGCCCTGGAAGGCGATCTCTCCTTCCCGCTGTCGTACGGCTACGCCGTCGTCGGCCGGGTGGCCGCCGTCGGCGACGGTGTCGACGAGGCGTGGCTCGGCCGTCGCGTGTTCGCGTACAACCCCCACGAGAGCCACTTCCTCGCCAGCCCCGGGGAGCTACTCACGGTGCCCGAGGAGGTCTCCACCGAACGGGCAGCGCTGTTCGCCAACGCCGAGACCGCCGTCTCCTTCCTGCTCGACGGCCGGCCGGCGATCGGCGAACGCGTGGCCGTCTTCGGACAGGGCGTCGTCGGCCTGCTCACCACCGCCTTGCTCGCCGAGACGCCGATCGAACGGTTGCTCGCGGTCGACCGGATCGGCCCACGCCGCCGGCTGGCCGGCGAGCTCGGCGCCGATCTGACGGTCGATCCCGGCGAGGAGTCGCCCGCGGCCGCCCTCGAACGGACCGCCGGCGACCGGGCCGACCTGGCCTACGAGCTGTCCGGAAACCCCGACGCGCTCGACGACGCGATCGCCGCGACCGGCTTCGGGGGGCGCGTCGTCGTCGGCTCCTGGTACGGCACCAAACCCACGACGGTGTCACTCGGGGGTCGGTTCCACCGCGACCGGATCGAGCTCCGTTCGAGCCAGGTGAGCACCATCGCCCCGGAACACGGCGCCCGGTGGTCCCGGGACCGCAGACACGAGGTGGCCTGGCGTCGCCTCGCGGAGCTCCCCGTCGGCGAGCTCGTGAGCCACGAGCTCCCCCTCGAGGAGGCCCCGGAGGCCTACCGACTCCTCGAGGAACGGCCCGAGGAGGCCGTCTGTGTCCTGTTCCGGTACGATTGAGCCCGGCGGGACTGCCCTCACTCGACGGTGACGCTTTTGGCCAGGTTCCGGGGTTTGTCGATCGGTCGCTCCAGCAGGTCGGCGGCGTGGTAGGAGACGAGCTGGAGGCCGACGTTCGCGAGCAGACCGGCTGTCTCGGGTGGCGCGTCGGGGATCTCGAGGTGGGCGTCCGCGACCGCCGTCGCCCGGTGGTCTGCGGGACAGAGCGCGACGATCGGCGCGCCGCGCGTGGCGGCCTCCTCGGCGCTTTTCAGCGTCCGTGCGTCCTCCTCGCCGGTGAACACCGCGAACACCGGCGTCTCGGGGGTCACGAGCGCGAGTGGCCCGTGTTTGAGCTCGCCCGCCGCGAACCCCTCTGCGTGCTCGTAGGTGATCTCCTTGAACTTCAACGCCCCCTCGAGGGCGACGGGGTAGCCCAGCCCGCGGCCGATGAAGAAGTACGACCGGCTGCCGTGGTACCGGCGAGCGATCGCCCCGGCGTCGGTCGAGGAGAGCACTCGCTCGATCTGTCGGGGGAGCGCTTTCAGCGCGGAGACGAGCGTGGGTCCGAGCGGCGAGTCGTCGCCCCGATCCCTGGCGATCCGGTCGGCGAGCAGGGCGAGGACGACCGCCTGCGAGGAGAACGTCTTCGTCGCCGCGACGCCGATCTCCGGCCCCGCCCGGATGAGGATCCGGTCGTCGGCGATCCGGGTCGCCGTCGAGCCGACGACGTTCGTCACCGTCAGCGTCCGGGCGCCGGCGGCCGTCGCCCGGCGCAGCGCCGAGAGCGTGTCCGCGGTCTCCCCGCTCTGGGTGACCGCGATCACGAGCGTCCCCTCGTCGACCGGCGGTGAGCGGTCGCCGTACTCGTTCGCCAGGAGCGCTCGCGAGTCGACGCCGGCGTCGTTGAGCAACAGCGAACCGTAGAGTGCGGCGTGATAGGAGGTCCCACAGGCGATGAGCTGGACGCGATCGATCCCGGCGAAATCGCCCGGCTCGAACTCGGCCAGGGTGGCGGCTCCGGACCGCCGGTCGACCCGGCCCTCGACGGTCTGGGCGAGCGCCGTCGGCTGCTCGTGGATCTCCTTCAGCATGAAGTGGTCGTACGTGCCCTTGGCGGTCTGTTCGGGGTCCCAGTCGACGGTCCGGAGCTCGCGGGTGACCGAGCGGCCCGCGAGGTCGGTCAGCTCGATCCCGCCGGGGTGGATGACGGCTACGTCGCCGTCCTCGAGGTAGGCGACGGTGTCGGTGTACTCGAGGAAGGCGGGGACGTCGCTGGCGAGGAACACGCCCTCGTCCTCGACGCCGACCACCAGCGGCGAACCCTGTCGGGCGGCGTAGATGGCCCGTTCGTCCGAGACCATCGCCGCGACGGCGTAGCTCCCCTCGAGCTCGCCGACCGCCCGTCTGAACGCGGCCTCCGTCGCCATCCCCTCCGCCACGTACTGGCCGATCAGGTGGGGGATGACCTCGGTGTCGGTGTCGCTCGTGAACTCGTGTCCGTGCTCCCGGAGCCGCTCGCGGAGCTCGGCGTAGTTCTCGACGATGCCGTTGTGGACGACCGCCACGTCGTCCGTCGCCCCCGTGTGCGGGTGGGCGTTCTCGTCGGTCGGCGGTCCGTGGGTGCTCCAGCGGGTGTGACCGATGCCGACCTCCCCTTCGAGTTGTTCCCCGAGCAGACTCGTCTTCAGCTCCGAGAGCCGTCCGGAACGTTTGCGGATCTCGATCCCCGAGCCGTTCTGGACGGCGACGCCCGCCGAGTCGTAACCGCGGTACTCCAGGTTCTCGAGGCCGGTCAGGAGCGCATCGATCGCATTGCCCTCCCCGACGTGGCCGATGATTCCACACATCAGCCGCTCACCCCGCGGAGGGAGTTACTCGACGTCCGGGCGACGGGCGGGACGCGATGGGAGGCGTCTGCCCGCGAGGGGAGGCGTGGGGCGTGCGGCGTGCGGGCTGAGGAGCCGTCGACGCCGGAGACCGTTCGGATGCGATGGACACTCTTGGACATACCCGAGGGCAACCCCTCGCCGGTCCATTACTATATACGGGCTACTGCCGCCGGTAGTGGCGGTGTACTGGCCCCGCCGAATCGGCCGTCGCGTCGGCGACGGCACCGGATCGGAGGGGACGAGCGTCCGGTTTCGGACGGCTCACGCGCTCGTCTCCGGACGCCCGACCGGCGATGCCCGGCCCGAGTGGGTGTACGGGTAGCCTGTCGAACGGTACGGTGAGCCAACAGGTACGCTCGGCGCCTCAGACGGGCGTGCGCCGGCAGAGCTCCGCGATGGCCCGCCTGAGCCGCTGTGAGACCGCCGACTTCGAGACGCCCAGACGCGCCGCGAGCTCGCTCTGGGAGATCCCGCGTGGGATCTCGAAGTAGCCCTCCTCGTGGGCGAGCGAGAGGAGCTCGCGCTGTTTCGGCGTGAGGCCGACGACACCGTCGTGGCCGTCGTCTGCCCGCCTGATGTGGCTGACCTCGATCGAGAGGCCCAGCTCGCGATACCGCCGGTTCAGCGCCACGAGCGACGATCTGTCGGGGAGCCGGACGACGACCACCCAGCCGCCACGGCTGCCGGAGCGCTCGAGGATCCGCCCCCCGACGGCCGCGGTCTCCGGGGCGATCTCGACCGTCCGGTCGGTCGCCTTGACCCGGTAGACCCGTCGGTCGGGATACCGGTCGACGAGGGTCGGCTCCGCCACCGTCGAGTCGGCGGCCAGGGCCGTCTCGAACGCCTCGAACGACCGACCGTACGCCGAGAGGTAGACCACCGTGGCGCCGTCGAGGGCCGTCCGGTACTCGGGCTCGAGGGTGAGCTCGGACGCGCGTTCGATCGTCGGGGCGAGCAGGAGGTCGGGATGTTCGAGGCGGAGCTCGGCGATCAGCCCGTCGACCGCCTGCGATCGGAGCCCCGCACGTCCGGCGGAACCGTCCCCACCCCGGTAATCGTCGCTTATCGCGAGATCGCTCATCGGATCGACGTGCGAACGCGTCCCACATAGAGCGTGATGCTACACACGGACACGCGCTGGCTCCGGGGGGCTACACCTATTCGCGTTCGTGGGATTTGATAGGTGCCAGCGGACGGGTAAATCACCCCTTTCCGATCCGGCCGGTCGCCGACCCGGCCCCTCGGTCGGTCACCGGCGCCCGGAGGCGTTCCCGTCCGAGTCCTCGAACAGGAGCGCGAACAGCTTCCGCTGGGCGGCCCTGAAGTGGCGGTTGAACGTCGGCTGGGAGACTCCGAGCGAGCGGGCCACCTCCTCGCCCGTGCTCTCGCGTGGCCACTCGAAGAAGCCGGCGTGGTGGGCGGCCTCGAGGGCGTGGCGCTGGCGGTCGGTCAGCTCTTCGACCAGCCGCGCCCGGAAGCCACTGGCGGCCGGGGTCGGTCGCTCGCGCACCCGACGGGCGACCGGCTCGACCGTCGGATCGCTCCGTCGGATCGTCCGGAGGAGCGATCGGACGTCGACGCCCTGTGGGAGGTCGATCAGGAGCCGTACCCGGTCGCCGGCTGGAGAGACCGACCGCAGGACGGCTCCGGCGTCGGCCAGCGTCGTCGCGACGGTCGGACGGTCGAGCGAGAGCTCGATCGTCGCCCCCCTCTGGGTCCGGATCGGCCGGGCCGACTCGACCCCCGGGAGACCGGCCGCGGCCCGCCGGACGTCGTCCGGGCTCCCGGGGGGCTCCTCGGAGCCGCCGGCTCGGCCGTCCTCGTCCGCCCCGACGACGAAGGCCGTGTGTCGGCCCTCGCCGCGGGGGACGATCGTTCCGACTTCGAGAGGTCGGTCGATCGCCGAGGCCAGCGCGGCGAGGGGATCCGCGTCGGACGCGATCGCGACCTCGAGTTCGGTCACGGCGTCGGCGAGCAGGACGCGGCGCCTCCCTACGGCCCCGATCGTGCCCGCGAGCAGCTCGCCGACGGCGACCACCGTCGCGCGTGCGGACTCCCCGAAGGCGACGCCCTCGCCGTAGAGGGTGAGCGTTCCGTACACCGACTCCCCGGCGGCGACCGGGACGCTCAGGATCGACCGGATCCCCCGATCGAGCGCCTCCCGACGCCACCTCACACCGGGCGGGCCGTCGACGGCGTCCGCGAGGAGGGTTGGCTCCCCGTCCGTGGCCGTCCGGGCGGTCGGCTCGTCCCCGTCGAGGGCGACCGTGACCGACTCGAGGTACTCCGTCCGCCCGGCGGCGGCCCGTGAACGGACCACCCCCTCGACGACGTCCGGCTCGCCGATCCAGGCCAGCTCGACGCCGTCGATCGCCGCGAGCTCCTCGACCGTGGCCGTCTCCACCGCCTCGCGGTCCGTTCCCCCCGCCAGCCGGCCGACGACCGCTGCCGTCCGGTCGAGCACCGACTCCGTGGCCGCCAGGCGAGCGTTCGCCCCGGCGAGCGTACGCTCGCACTCGCGGCGGCTCGCGGCGTCCTCGAGGCGGGCCTCGCCGAGCGCGGCGATCGCCCCGAGGGCTCCGAGGATCCCCACGGCGTGGTCCCCGAACCCCTCCGGATCGGCCGTCGTCGCGAAGATCACTGCCTCGTCCCCGAGCGGGCCGACGACGACCTCGTCGGCCCGGATCCCCGTCCGGTCGAGGACGGCCCCGATCGCCTCCCGGCCGTGGATCTCGACGCCGTCGGCCGCCCCGAGGACGGTCTCCCCGGCCTCGAGCGTGGGGAGCGCAGGCGAGGCGTCCGCGGTCGCAGTCTCGATGGCGGACGGCCGAAGCCGGCCGTCGACCCGACGGTAACAGCCCGCGGCGTCCGCCCCGAGGGCCTCGAGGGCGACCTCAGCGGCGATCGCGGGCAGGTCGGGGACGGAGTCGGCCGCCAGCAGCCCCGTCCCCGCGCGCTCGAGGGCGGACAGCGCGTCCCGGATCGCCCGACGGTCGCGCTCGTCACGGAGGAGACAGACGACGGCGTCGTCTCCGGGTATCGGCCGTACGGAGGCCGCGATCGGCACGCGCTCGCCGGCGTGGTCGACGGTCGTCCGGATCGGCTCGGCCCGGCCCACGACCGGCGAGGCGGCCCGGGCGGCGAGCTCGGCGGCGGCCGACGTCCCGAGTGGGCCGTCGATCTCCCGTCCGGCGAGGGGACCGTCGGCGAGGAGCTCGACCGCGGCCGCGTTCGCCACGCGGACGGTCCGCCCGTCGACGACGAGGAGTCCGTCCGACACGGCGTCGAGCGCCGACTCGAGGATGCCGAGTCGCCGTCGGTCGTCACGGGCGACCCCCGCCGGCACCTCGACGGCGACGACGACGACTCCGTCTTCGGACGGCCGGACGTCGAGCCGGTAGCTCCGGCCCCGGAGTTCGAGGTCGAACTCGACCCCCTCGCCGGTCTCGATGGCCTCGAGGAGCCGTTCCCGGGCGACGTCGCCGGCCACCCCGGGGAGGGAGTCGGGCAACGACGCCTCCTCCTCGACGGCGAACAGTCGGCCCGCCGCGTCGCTGGCGTCGACCACACGCAGGGAGCGATCGAGGACGAGCACGGGAACCGCGGTCGCTTCCACCGCCGACCCGAGGGTGCTGTCGGCGTCGGTGGACTGCGTCGCCGTCGCGACGACCCCGTCGACCGCCGGATCGTCGAGTCGGTCGACGAGCGTCACCTCGTGGGGTCGCCAGCCGTCCCCGGCTGCCCGCAGCCTGTACCGGCCGCGACGACGGCCGCCGGCTCCCCCGGCGAGCAGCCCGGCGAACGCCGTCAGCGCCGCTTCCCGGTCCTCCGGGTGGACGGCGTCGGCCGGGCCGTCGCGGACGAGCTCGTCGGGCGTCAGCCCCGTCGTCGCCTCGACCGCGGCGTTCGCGTAGACGAGGTCGCCGTCGGCGCCGAGGACGGCCACTGGGACGTCGACGGCCTCGAGGACGGAACGGAGCTCCGCGTCGCCGGCCCGTTCGCTCCGCTCCTCGCGGTCGTTCACGGTCGACACACCCCGTCGGCTCGGTGCGTCGTCGGTGACCTCACAGGGCGGGATCTCACGTCGGAGCCGTCGTGTTCGCCGGCGGTTAAGTATCCCCGACGTACCGATCGGTAGCGAGCCGTTTTTCGGCGCGATCTCCCGGTCAGGCCGTCCGAGCGGCCTCGATGCCCGCGAGTAGCTCCTCGAGCTCTTTCGTCCCCTGGTTGTAGTAGTGTTCCCGGCCGTCGCCGTCGAGGACGACGGTGGTCGGATACTGGAGCCCGTCGTGGCGCTCGGCGAGCTCGACGTTCGGATCGAGCCCGACGAGCCAGGCGCCGTCCCACTCCTCCCAGGTGGCGGCGACGTCCTCGGCCTCCAGGCTGCGCCCGACCGGCTCGTTGGTCACCGAGAGAAACCTGACGTCCTCGCCGGTCGTCGCCTCGGCTTCCGCCAGCGTCGGCATCTCGGCCTCACAGATCGTACACCACGTCGCGAAGAAGTCGATCACGGTGACGCGCTCGGGGTCCGGAACGGTGACGGCCCCGCTCTCGCTGCCCGGGGCGTCGATCGTCTCGATCTCGATCGGTTCGACGGACTCCTCGGGGGGGTCTTCGAGGAGCGATCGACCGCCGACTGCGAGCGCCCCGGCGCCGACGATCACGCCGAGGCTGCCGAGGCCGGCGATGGCGTCGCGTCGACGCATCAGCCCTCCACCACCGTGAGCAGGTCCTCGGCGACGTCCGACGGATCGTCGAGGAACTGCCGTTCGTCCTCCAGAACTTCCCGGGTCGGGTACGATCGTTCGACGATCCCCTCGCGGTTGACCAGCAGGACGAGGTTCGGGTGGGCGAAGGTGTAGTCGGTTCCGTCGCCGTGATCGTGGCCGTCGCCGTGGTCGCCGTCTTCTTCGTGGCCGTCTTGATCGTCGTGGTCGTGGCCGTCTTCTTCGTGGCCGTCTTGATCGTCGTGATCGTGGCCGTCTTCGCCGTCCTCGTCGTCCCCAGCCTCGCCGTGATCGTGGTCGTCTTCGTCGCCGTGGTCGTGATCGTGGTCGATCTCGTCCGGACTCCCTTTCTGGATCACGAGGCCGAACTGCGAGTCGAGTAGCTCCTTGGCCTCGTCGATGCTCTCGGGACGCAGGAAGTGCCAGTTGCCGGCC
>PUPA01000164.1 GCA_003552885.1 Natrialbaceae archaeon | reverse complement strand
TCGCCGTCTCCTCGTATGCGGCCTCCGTGGAGGTCGGAGCGACGACGGTCGCGACCCTCTCCGTGGTCGGCGGCCTCGCCTGGACGGCCGTACACCGTGCGATCGCGTCCGAACCGTAACGGCCGAGGGCGCCCCGGCCGAAGACGGACCCATGAAGTGGCTCCGGAGCGGTCGGCGGCGGGACGTCTGTGTGGTCCTCCTCGCGGAGGGGCCACTGCGTGGCCAGCGGCTGAAGTCGCTTCTCGAGTCCCACTACGGCGAACACGTCGAGCCGAAGTCGTTCTACGGCTCGCTGTCGGCGCTGGTCGACGCCGGACTGGTCGCGGAGCGAACGGAGGGGATCCACGACGTCTACGCGTTGACGGCGGTCGGCGAGCGCCGACTCCGGGAGCACCACGAGTGGGTGGTGGCGAACGTCCGACGGGCCGATCAGAGAAACGGCCGGAAGTAAAACGGACTGACGAACGCCTCGATCAACGCCGCGGCCCCGAGGACGATCCCCAGTCCGACGACGACCCGGAACGCCCGCTCGAGTTCGGCGGCCAGCTCCGCCCGGCCGAGTGGGCCACGGACGGTCCGCCAGTAGACGATCCCGAGGTGGGTCCCGAGCGCGCCGGCGACGAATATCGCGGGGATCTCGAGGAGCCCGTGGGGGGTGACGAAGGCGACCAGCATCGCCGGATCGACCTCGAGGCGGCCGACGATTCCCAAGACGAAGCCGTTGAACGCCAGCGAGGCGAGTGCGGGGATCGCGAGCGCGAGGCCGGCGAAGGCGGTCGTGAACGCGACCGTCCAGTTGTTCCCGAACAGCTCGAGGGCGAACACCGGCGGGACGATACCTTCGAGTCGGGCCTCGATCGACGTCTCGGTGAGGCCGACGAGCGGCCCGGCGACGAGCCAGCCGCCGAAGAAGCTGCCGACCATGGTGACGACCGCGAGCGCGTGTAACGCCGGCGTCGCGCGGACGAAACCGACCAGCTCGCGCCAGCCGCGGCCGACCCCGGCCCGGAGCTGGCCCCGGACCGTCGCCTCGACCGGCGTCGGCCGCGGGATCGCGCCGCGGTAGCGGCCGAAGAGCGCGGTTTTCAGCAGGTCGAGAAGCGGCCAGATCAGGAAGGCGGTGACCAGCGGGACGAGCGCCGCGGCGCCGACGATCGCCAGCGCCGAGAGCGTTCCAAGGAAGCCGACGAGCGCGACGAACGCGACGACGTAGTAGAACAGTGCCTCGACGGGCCGGCGCCGGAGGAAGCCGCCCGTCGCCGACAGCGAGGCGACGACGCCGACGTCGTCGACGACGGCCGCGACGGGTGCGAACGCGAACACCGCCCGGATCACGGCGCCGACCGCCAGCCAGGCGAGGATACCGAAGACGAGAACGAGCGCCGCGACCGGCGCCGCGCCGGCGGTGGTGAGCGCGAACGCGCCGATGGCGACCACGGTGGCGACCGCCGCCGCCGTCGCCAGCCACAACAGGATCTCGAGGATCACGAGGCCGAGGAACGTGAGCCAGTGGTTCCGGACGCCGGCGACCCCGTCGACGGCCGCCCGTCGGTCACGGAGCGCGCCGAGGGAGGCGCCGATCTGTCCCGCGCTGACGGCCGCAGAGAGGACGACCGAGGCGAGGATCGTCACGAGGAGCGTGAGGACCACCAGTCCGCCGGCGACCGGCGTCGCGAGCGGCTCGAGGACGGCGGTGAGCTCGACCACGTAGTCGGCGAACGCGTCGGGGTCGGCCTCCGGATCCGGCGGCTCGACGTCGAGGGTCGCGAGCTCGGTCCGGACCGCCCCGAGCCTGCCAGTCACCTCGAGATAGAGGTACAGCAGGACGGCCCCGACGAACGTCCCCACCCGGGTGATGGCGGGCACGGCGGCGCCCAGCAGGTAGAACGGGACGAGTCCGGCGGTGTGACGCCGGAACGCCGTCACGGCGGCGCCGGTCGTCTCCGAGAGGGTCATCACCGTCGGTTCGACGGGGAGACAGTTAAGTTCCCCGAGACGACGGACCGAAGCCGTCGGGCGAGTAGCAGGTGACGACACCGTTATAGCTGTCCGAAGCCGTTACACTCCCGGTATTCTGATGTTCCGCAGGCGGCTCTCGAGATACCGGACGGCGGTCGCCCGGGAGCTGACGCGCGCGTTCGAGGCCGAACACACCCCCCACCAGGTCGCGGCGAGTTTCGCCGTCGGGGTTTTCGTGACGGCGATGCCGACGGGCGGGCTCGGCATCGGGCTTTTCTTCCTGTTGGTCCGGCTGTGGCCGTGGGTCGACCGCGTCGCCATCTTCGCGTCGGTGCTCGTGCTCAACCCGCTGGTGAAGCCGCTGGTCTACGCCGTCAGCCTCCAGATCGGCGTGCTCGTCTTCGGTATCGAGCCGATCACTCCCTTCGGGGTCACGGCACTCGACTACGCGGCCACGGTCCTCGCGCTGTTGTTGTTCGGAAACTTACTCGTCGCGCTCGTCCTCTCGGCGACGAGCTACCTCCTCGTGCGTGAGTTGACGGTCTCTTACCGGCGACGGCGGGCCGATCGGTCCCTCTCGCGAGCCGACTAGATGCCCTAGTAGGAATATGTACACGGGGTACTGTATATACGTCCGGCACACAACCCTCATATCGATCGGCCCGAAACCCTGGTCAATGACAGGACGTACCATGAAAGACGTCAGCCACACCCCGCCGACGGGGGAGTCCGTGACGAACGTCTGGCACCGCGGTCGACGGGACGACTGAGACGGTCCGTCGTGGCCTCCCGTCCGGCGTCGGTTCCCCGTTCGAGCGACGCTGGCCGCGAGAGGACGTGTGACGGTTCGGAAATCCTGAACGGTTATACGGGGCCGCGCTGACGGTCACGTATGACGATCGTCGCAGCCGTCGACCGATCGGATCGTGCCGAGAGGGTGCTCGCGGGTGCCGCCGACCTCGCGGCGGGGCTCGGCGAGTCCGTCGACGTCGTCCACGTGGTCTCCCCGTCGAAGCTGGCAGACCTGAACCTCGAGTCCGTCGACCGCACCGAGGGAACCGTCGACGTCGGGACGCGAGCCGTCGGGCCGGACCGGCTCCACGAGCACGCGATGGACGTCGCCGAGGCGATGGCCGGCGACCTCGAGGTTCCGTCGACCCCGGTCGGGCTCGTCGGCGATCCGGCCCGGCGGATCGTCGACTACGCCGCCGAGGTCGAGGCCAGCTACGTCGTGGTCGCCCCCCGTCGCCGGAGCCGTGCGGGGAAGGCGGTGTTCGGGAGCGTCGCCCAGTCGGTGGTGCTGGAGGCCGGCTGCCCGGTCGTGGCCGTCACCGAGCCGTGATCCCCGCTCCGGCGTGACACGGGAGGAGTGCGACTCACTCCGACCGCCAGGGGGCGACGACACGGTCCGGGGACCCGATCGGAGACGGGACACGCTGCGTTCGCCCACGTCTTCGGGTGAGCCGGCGGCCGGTGAGCGACGCCTTCCCGGGCGACCGACCGACGACTTCTCTGGCGTCTGAGGCCTCCTCGGGGGCGACCGAGCGACGCCTTCCCGGACGACTGAGCGACGACCTCCCGGGCAGCCGGGCGACCCCCTCGTGGTCTGTCGGACCGAACAAACAGCAAACTCGTTGTAACAGAAAAGTTGATAGCTCGCCCTCCCCGACGGGTCGACAATGAGCTTCCGGCCCGTCGTCGTCGCCCTCCTCGTCGTCGTGGCCTTCTCGGTCGTGGGGGCGGCGGCGACGACCGGTGAGCCGTCGATCGACGTCTTCGCCCCCGAGAACGTCGTCGAGCCCGGCGAGGAGACGTCGATCACCCTGGAGTTTCGCAACAGCGGCTCCGTCGAGGACGACGACGGCCCGCCCGGCTCCGGAGGTGACGTGACCGAGGCCCGGAACGTCTCCGTGGAGCTCCTCCCCGACGACGCCCCGGTTTCGGTGAAGACGGACACGACCCCGCTGCCGGCGCTCGGACAGGACGCGTTCGTCTCCGAGTCGTTCACGATCGCCGTCGACGAGGACGCCTCTGCGGACAGCTACGAGCTCGAAGCCGAGATCACCTACGACTACGTCCCCGAGGTCGACTCCGACGACGGCCCCGACGACGAGGTGACGGTGACCGAGACCGAGACCGTCGAGCTCGTCGTCGAGGAGCGTGCCCGCTTTTCGGCGGAGACGGTCGGCTCGGACGTCCGGATCGGCGAGACGGGAACGGTCGAGCTCGCCCTCGAGAACCGTGGGGTAGAGAACGCCAGCGATGCCGTCGTCGTCTTCGACTCGCCGACCGGCGAGCTGACCCCCGTCGACGGACAGGCCCGCCGGTACGTCGGCGAGTGGGGGGTCGACGAGACGGTGAGCGTCGACGCTGGTTTCGCCCTCGCCGACGACGCCCTCGCGCGCACGTACCCCGTCACGGCGACCGTCGAGTTCCGCGACGGGGACGGGGTCGACCGTAGCTCCCGCGAGCTGCGGGTCGGCGCGCCGACCGCCCCCGAGGAGTCGTTCGAGGCGACCGTCGTCGACTCGGGGCTGACCGTCGGCGAGACGGGCACGGTCGAGCTCGCCCTCGAGAACGACCGCGGCGTGGCCGTCGAGGACGCCGTCGTCACCTTCGACTCGCCCCACGGCGACCTCGAGACGGCCCTCGGGGACGACCAGGTGTACGTCGGCGAGTGGGGGGTCGGCGAGACGGTGAGCGTCGACGCGGGCTTCGCCCTCGCCGACGACGCCCTCGCGCGCACGTACCCCGTCACGGCGACCGTCGAGTTCCGCGAGGGGGGAGCCGAGCGCGTCTCCCGTGAGCTTCGGGTCGGCGCGGAGGCGGGCGATCGGACGTTCGCCGCGACCGACGTCGACTCGGGGCTGCTCGTCGGCGACGACGGCGAGGTGGCGGTCACCCTCGAGAACGAGGGTGGGAGCGTCGAGGACGCCGTCGTCACCCTCGACTCGCCCGACGGCGAACTCGAGCCGGTGACCGACGACAGCCGCCGGTACGTCGGCGACTGGGCGGCCGGCGAGCGGGCGACCGTCGCCACGCGCTTCGAGCTCGCCGAGGACGCCACGCCCGGCAGCTACCCCGTCACGGCGACCGTCGACTACCGCGCCGGCGGCGGCGACCGCCTCTCGAGGGAGGTGCGCGTCGGCGCGGAGACCGACGAGCGCCAGTCGTTCGATGCACGGACGGTCACGAGCGACCTCCGGGTCGGCGAGGACGGCACGGTGACCGGCTACGTGATAAACGAGGGGCCACGGCCGGCCGATGGTGTCGTCGTCGCCGTCGACGACCCCGAGGAGGAGGGGCTCGTGCCGACGCTCGGATCG
>PUPA01000040.1 GCA_003552885.1 Natrialbaceae archaeon | reverse complement strand
GCCGGCAGTTCGATCTCCTCGCCCGTGATTGGGTCTTCCGCGACCACGCTGTCGGTGTCTTCCGTCATCGTGTCCCGGCATACTCCGCCCACCAACTTAAACCCGTCGAAAATGTCAGATTAGATCTACTAGCTCAGTCGCGTCTAACGGTCCAAAAATCGCCTCATCTAGCGTTTCGAAGAATCAGTGTCAGATCCGATAAGTTATCTTCGAGCCCGTCGGAGCCGGACTGGTCGCCGGTCAAACACGGGCGTCCACCTCCGTCCGGAGCCGGTCGCGCGCCTCGACCAGCGCGTCCGTCCGCCTCGCCAGGGCCTCCTCGTCGGCGTCGAGCCGATCGCGGACGTCCGGGAGGGCCTCCTCGACCGCCTCGGGTGCGGGGCCGCCGGTCGACGACCGGCTCGCCACGCTCTCTGCGGGGTCGAGCGCGGCTTCGACGGCCGCAGGATCGACGTAGCTCTCGAGGGGATCCTCCAAGTGCTCCTCGGCGGCGGCCGCGACCGCCCCGAAGTCGGCGCCGCGTTCGGCCGCACTCGCGACCACCTCGTGGGCCGTCCGGAACGTCACGCCGGCCGCCGCGAGCAGGTCGGCGACGCCGGTCGCCGTCGAGAATCCCGCACCGGCCTCGGCGGCGAGGGCCTCCCCGTCCCACTCGGCGGTCCCCACGGCCCCCGCGGCGACCCGCGTCGCCTCCGAGACGGCGTCGACCGCGTCCCAGGCGTGGGGGGTCGCCCGCTGGAGGTCGCGGTTGTACGCGCGGGGCAGTCCCTTGAGCGTCGTCGAGAGCCCCGCGAACCCGCCGACGGCGTCGCCCGCGACCGCACGGACGAGCTCGAGGGTGTCGGGGTTTTTCTTCTGGGGCATGATCGAGGAGGTCGAGGCGTAGTCGTCGTCGAGCTCCAGAAAGCCCCGGTTCGCGAAGACGATCAGGTCCTCGGCGAGCCCCGACAGCGTCGTCGCGAGCGTCGAGAGCGCGCCCGTCGTCTCGAGCAGGAAGTCCCGACTCGAGGCGGCGTCGGTCGCGTTCTCGATCACGCCGTCGAACCCGAGCAACTCGGCGGTCCGCTCGCGGTCGACGTCGAAGGGAGTCCCCGCGAACGCCGCCGCGCCCAGCGGCGACCGGTTGAGCCGGTCGTAGGCGTCGAGCAGCCGCGCCGTGTCCCGACGGACCGTCGACTCGTAGGACAGCGCCCAGTGGGCGACCGTCGTCGGCTGGGCGGGCTGGAGGTGTGTGTAGCCGGGCATGATCGTCTCGGCGTGCTCCGTGGCGACGTCGGCCAGGACGCCCCGGAGCCCGACCGTCGCCTCGACCGTCTCGATGAGGTCCTCCCGGAGCCGGTACCGGATGCAGGTCGCCACCTCGTCGTTGCGCGAGCGGGCGGTGTGCATCCGCCCGCCGTCGGGGCCGACCCGCTCTATGACCGCGGTCTCGATCGCCTCGTGGACGTCCTCGCCGTCGGGGAGGGCGGCGTGGCCCGCGGCCTCGACCGCCTCGAGGGCGGCGAGGATCTCCCCGGCGACCGCCCCCTCGACGATCCCGCGTTCGGCCAGCATCACGACGTGGGCGCGGTCGACGGCGAGGTCGGCCGCGAAGATGCGCTCGTCGGCGGCGAGCGAGGAGAGGAAGCTCCGGGCGGGGCCGCCGCTGAACCGGTCACGGCGAACGGCCGTCCGGTCGGTCCCGTCCCCGGTCATCGTCAGTCGTCGCCGTCCGCGGCGGGGCCGCCGTCGGTGGTGAGCTCGACCCCGTCGTCCGCGGCCAGCCGCGCGATCGACTCGTTGGCGAGGCGGCGCTGGAAGCCGTGGTACTTCGCGACGCCCGTGGCGTCCTCCTGGCTGATCTTCCCGACCGTCTCGGTGTCGAAGGAGGCGTGGGAGGCGGAGTACGCCGCGTACTCGCTGTCCCGGCCGACCGCGCGGGCCTGGCCGCCCTCGAACCTGACCGTCACCGTCCCGGTGACGCGTGTCTGGGTCTCGGCGATGAACCCCTCGAGCGCGGAGACCAGCGGCGCGTCGACGAGCCCCTCGTAGCCCTTCTTCGCCCACTCGGCGTCGATCAGCTCCTTGAACTCCCGTTCCTCCTGGGTGAGCACGAGCGACTCCAGGGCCTCGTGGGCCGACAGCAGCGTCGTCGCGGCGGGGTGTTCGTAGTTCTCACGGACCTTCAGCCCGAGCATCCGATCTTCCATCGAGTCCGTCCGGCCGACGCCGTAGGCGCCGGCACGCTCGTTCAGGTGCTCGATGAGCGCGACGGGGGCCATCGACTCGCCGTCGACGGCGACGGGGTAGCCCTCCTCGAAGGTTATCTCGACCTCCTCGGTCTCGCCGGTCGGCGCCTGCGTCCACTCGTAGATCTCCTCGCCGGGGACGTAGCTCGGGTCCTCGAGCTCCGAACCCTCGACGGAGCGACTCCAGAGGTTCGTGTCGATCGACCACTTCCCCCCGCCACCACCCTCGACGGGCAGGTCCTTGCTCTCGGCGTACTCGTTTTCCCACTCGCGGGTGAGCCCGAGCTCGCGGACCGGCGCGATCACCTCCATGTCGGTGTCACGCCAGATCGCCTCGAACCGCAGCTGGTCGTTGCCCTTGCCGGTACAGCCGTGGGCGAGACCGGTACAGCCCTCGGCCTCGGCGACCTCGAGGATCGCCGAGGCGATCACCGGCCGGGCGAGGGCCGTGCCGAGTGGATACCCCTGGTAGCTGGCGTTCGCGCGGACGCCCTCGAGACAGAGCTCGGCGAACTCCGCTTTCGCGTCGACCACGTGGTGGTCGAGCCCCAGCGCGTCTGCGGTCTCTCTGGCCTCGGTGAACTCCGCCGCCGGCTGTCCGACGTCGACCGTGACGCCGATCACGTCGTCGTATCCGTACTCCTCCTCGAGCAGCGGTACACACACCGTCGTGTCCAGTCCACCCGAGAACGCGAGTGCAACACGTGTCATGTCGTATCCGGAGGGAGTGGACGGACAGTATTAAATTCACCGTTTTAATTCAAGAAAATTAACCGCGGAGCGGACGCTCCCGGCAGACTCAACGTCGTTCTGTAGGTGGGCGAGAGACGCAGTCGGGGGAGAAGTGTGTACGGGCCTAGCGGCCCGCTCGCTCTCGTCGGGACACGTCGCTGGCGAGGGGGGAGACGCCACGGGACGCGACCGTCGACATTGGGCGAGACTAGCGCCACTCCGGTATTAAAAGCTATCGAAGACGCCTCACAGACGCCCGGCCGTCGGACCGACCGTCACTCCTCGTCTTCGGCGATCGTCAGCACGTTCTCGCGACCGATCCGGAAGACCTCGACCTCCCCCGCCTCTCGGAGTCCACGGACGACCTGACTCGTCTTCGCCTCGGTCCAGTCGAGTTCGGCGATCACCTCCTGTTGTTTGATCCGCCCGTCCCGACCTTCGAGCAGCTCGAGGACCTGCTCTTCGTTGCTCAGCAGCTCCCGCGGCGGGCCGTCGTCGGCCGCCGCCGGCTCCGTCGCCGCCTCGTCGTCCCGACCGAACAGCCAGCCGACGCCGACGACCGCGAGCAGGATCGCCCCGAGGGCGGCCAGCCACTGGACGGGAATCGCCCGCTCGGACTCTGTGGGCTCTGGATCCCCCTCGATGAGCACGAGCTGGGGCTCCCCGTCTAAAAACTCCGTCCGCGAGCCGTCCCAGACGACCGCCGACGACCGCCTGTCGTCGGGCTCGGGGACGATCGACCCGTTGTCCTTGGGATCGTAGTCGTCCGGCCAGTAGACGATCATCCGGGTCCGGTCGTCCAGCTCGACCCCCTCGATGGCGTCGCCGGCGTCGATCCGGTTGACCTCGACGAGCGCGAACGACGTCCACTGGAACCGGTACCGGACGTAGCCGTACTCGGGTGGGGTCGTGCTCTCTTCTACCTCCAGGTCGACCGGGATGAGCTCCATCTCCCGATCGGTGCCGTTCTCCGCCGTCGTCACGGCCCGTTCCCAGCGGGACTCGAACCCCTCGCGGTAGGCGACCTCGCGACCCTCGATGTCGGCCCGCAGGGCGTCCCACTCCTCGCCGGCGTCCTCGCCGTCCAGACGGTACCGGTACTCGACCGTCCAGGTCGCCGACCCGTTCGGGTGGAGTTCGACGCCGTGGCGCAACTCGTCGTAGCCAGAGAGCTGGGGTTCGTCCTGTGCCGTGACGGCCGAAACCCCGAGAAACGCCCCGGCGACTGCGAACGCGAGGGCTGTGGCGACGATCACTACGACCGCCGACGGACGGACGGTCACCGGCCGGCCTCGCGTCATCGTGCGGTGGTGATATGCCCGGCCAGATAGCTCTTTCCGACCGTCTCGCTCCGGTTTTCGGGAGTTTCAGGGTTCAGTGAACGTCTACGGGCCGTCGGGTGCCCTCCAACAGGTTCAAAGCCGGTTCGCTCGTACCTCGACGCGGTGTACAGCGTCAACGTCCCGGTCCCCGGTCGCGTCCGCGCGCTCGCAGCCGATCTCTACCCATCGCTCGTCGAGTTCCCCGTCGTCCGGGAGGACCACTCGCTCCTGCTCAAGCGGCTGGGATCGACCGACCACGTCGGCGTCCTCCAGCGACGCGCTCACCGCGCGCTCGAGGGCACCCCGGCCGTCGAGGCGCGGGTGACCGGTATCGGGTGGTTCCCCGAGCCACCAGTCGGAGCGGCCCCGGTCGTCTACCTCGCCGTCGAGAGCCCCGGCCTCGAGGCGATCCACGCGGACCTCGTCGACGTCTTCGGCGCCGTCGAGGGCCTAGAGGGCGACGACTACGTCCCCCACGTCACCCTCGCCCGCGGCGGCGACCGGGAGACGGCCCGCCGACTCGCCGGCCGTGAGCTCGACCGCGTCCGCTGGACGGTGAGCGAACTCGAGTTCTTCGACGGGAGCTATCGGCTCCCGGTGAGCCGGGTCTCCCTGCCCGCGTGAACCGCCACGTTCCGCATCGGCGACGCTGCCAGACGAATCAGAACCTACTCGATTTCACAGTGAAGCCAGTATGTATAACTTACATTATGTATCCGACACAGTGTCGTATCACACGTCCTTGTTTATTAGATTTTTATATACTACTTTTAGTTCGGTCGCCGAACGGAGGTGAATAATAACATTTTATTTTTATGAGTAAGAAAGTGTTACTTCTGGTAATCGGGTCGACTTCCATGCCACGGAGGACCGCGGAACTCACCGGTCGGAAGTTCGGGTGGTGGGACGACGCCAACACCACGTGACACCGAGGGCGCCAACCGCGTGGTCTCCCGGAGGGTTTAGGTCACCCCGCGGGGTACTCCCGGTCGAATGGCCGACGCGGACGGAGCGAAGTCGGGATCG
>PUPA01000239.1 GCA_003552885.1 Natrialbaceae archaeon | reverse complement strand
CGTCCGGTCATCGGTCGTCCGGAGACGCGTGTCCCCGGAGAATAACCTTACTGGTGTCCGTCCGACGGAGGTCCGACGGTGGCGAGCACCCGTCGGGAGAACTCGACCTCCGAGAGCTCGCCGTAGAGCCCCTCGAACCAGTCGGCCTCGACGTGCCAGCTGCCGCGTGACTCGCCGTCGGTCGTACGCGAAGTCGCCTGCAGGGTCCGGGCCGTCCAGTCGCGCTCGTCGGCGACCGCGAGCAGCGTCCGGACGACCTGGCCGACCTCGTCGCTGGTCACCGCGGGGAGCTCGCCGACCGTCTCGTAGACGAGCTCGACCGTCTCCCCGTCTTCTTCCCACTCCGTGAGGTAGATCCCCTTTCCCATCAGCCGGTTCTCGAGGGCGAGTTCGAACGGGCGCTCGTCGGTCATGCCTGCACAGTGGGCCGGCGAGGGCAAAGACCTGCGGGTGGGCTGGCGATGATGGACGCCCGTGGCCAGTCGCTCAGAGCGGATCGACGAGCGCCTCGAGGGCCGCTCGCGGCTCGTCCGCTTTCGCGACGCCGCTGGCCAGCAGGACGCCCTCCGCGCCGAGGTCGGCGGCGGCGACGACGTCCTCGCCGGTCGAGATGCCGGCGCCACAGAGCACGGAGACGTCGGGGTCGATCGCGGCGGCGGCCGAGACGGCGTCCTCGACGACCGCCGGCTCGGCGGCGCTGACCGGCGTGCCGGTGCCGATCAGCTCGGGGGGTTCGACGGCGACGGCGTCGGGTCCAAGCGCCGCGGCCGCGCCGACCTGCCGGGGGTCGTTCGCACAGACGACCGTCTCGAGGCCGGCGCGCTCGGCCGCCCGGATCCCGCCGTCGACGTCTGCGAGCGTCCGGCGGCGCTCGGAGTGGTTCAACAGCGTGCCGACGGCGCCGGCGTCGGCGACCGACTCCGCGAGCGTGTGGCCCGTGTTCGAGCCGGGCGCGACGGGGTCGACCTCCTGAGCCCAGGTCTCGACACCCGTTCGGGCGACCCGCTCGATGGCCGCCGCCGGCGGCGCGACGGCGAGACGTGCGTCCGTCCGCTCGGCTACCGTCGCCGCCGCTCTCGCGACCGCGACGGGGTCACAGTCGTAGGTCTTCAGGTTGACGAGGACGAACATATCCAACTGGCCACGGGCCCGCGGCAAATAGCTTCCGAGTCCGAAGCCACGGGACTTCGTGTCCGAGGCCACGGGACGGATCCGACGGCGTCGTCTCCGTGCCGTCCACAAACCCTTTAGACCGATCGGGCCGTACCCCAGAGCATGTACGTGCGGGACGCAAAGAACAGGGAGGAGGTCTGGCTCCTGGACCGCATCGAGGCCATGGGGCTCGACGATACGGCGTTCCGCTCGCGGGATTACGTCGTCGCCATCGACGAAGAGAGCGGGGCGAAAGCGGGGTTCGGACGCATCCGGATCCACAAAGGCGAGGAGGACGTCTGCGAGCTGACCAGCGTCGGCGTCATAGCGGAGTGGCGCGGCCAGGGCGTCGGCGCCCACGTGATCGAACGACTGCTCGAGTACGCCGGCGACCAGGGATTCGAGGAGGTGTACGCGCTGACCGGCGAGGGCGCGTACTTCGCCCAGTTCGGTTTCCGGCCGATCGCCGAAACGCGGCTGGCACCGGCGCTCGCGGAGCGTCTCGAGGAGAAACGCGACGGGATCGACCCCGACGCGAGCCCGCTGGTGATCGAACGCGGCGAGTTCCGGATGCCAGAGCGCTTCCGTGAGTCGTTCAAGCGCGCGAGCGAGCGCGACGAGGGCGAAGAAGACGCCGAACGCCCGGAGGACTTCGGCATCGATCCCGAGACGGCCACCTACAAGTACGACACCGGCCGGTGACCGACGGCCCCGGCGGAGGGGAGGTCGCTGTCCGGACTCAAGGTTAAAGCCGACGGGGGCCGACGGTGTCGGTAATGTTCGACCCCGACGATCTCGCTGCGATACGTGAGGACAGAGCGGAGTGGAAGCGTGAGGCCGTCGACCCGGTCGTCGGACGCTTCGGCGAGCGAAAAGAACGGTTCACGACGGACACGGGCGGACAGGAGGTCGACCGGCTCTACACCCCTGCCGACGTCGCCGACCTGGAGTACGAGGAGCTCGGCTACCCGGGGGAGCCGCCGTACACCCGTGGAGTGTACTCGACGGGCTACCGCGGGCGGCTGTGGACGATGCGCCAGTACGCGGGCTTCTCGACGCCGGAGGACACCAACGAGCGCTACCACTACCTCCTCGAGGAGGGCCAGATGGGGCTCTCGATGGCCTTCGACCTGCCGACGCAGATGGGGTACGATTCCGACGACGGGATGGCCGCCGGCGAGGTCGGAAAGGCCGGCGTCGCGATCGACACCCTGGACGACATGGAGACCGTCTTCGACGGCATCCCCCTCGGGGAGGTGTCGACGAGCATGACGATCAACGCGCCAGCCTCCGTCCTGCTCGCGATGTACATCGCCGTCGGCGACCGCCAGGGCGTCGACCGCGAGGAGCTGCGGGGGACGATCCAGAACGACCTCCTCAAAGAGTACATCGCCAGGAACACCTACATCTACCCCCCCGGCCCCTCGATGCGGATCATCACCGACGTCTTCGAGTTCTGTGCCGTGGAGGTCCCGAAGTTCAACACGATCTCGATCTCGGGGTATCACATCCGCGAGGCCGGCTCGACGGCCGCCCAGGAGCTCGCCTTTACCCTCGGAAACGGTATCGAGTACGTCGAGGCGGCGATCGACGCCGGCCTCGACGTCGACGAGTTCGCCCCGCAGCTGTCGTTTTTCTTCAACGGCCACAACAACGTCTTCGAGGAGGTCGCGAAGTTCCGTGCGGCCCGCCGGATGTGGCACGACATCATGGACGAGCGCTTCGACGCCCAGAACCCGAAGTCCAAACAGCTCAAGTTCCACACCCAGACCGCGGGTTCGATGCTGACCGCCCAGCAGATCGAGAACAACGTCGTCAGGGTGGCCTACCAGGCGCTCGCGGCGGTGCTCGGCGGCACCCAGAGCCTCCACACCAACGGCAAAGACGAGGCCCTCGCGTTGCCGACCGAACAGTCAGTCCGCACCGCCTTGCGGACCCAGCAGATCCTCGCTCACGAGTCCGGTGCCGCGGACACGGTCGACCCGCTGGCGGGCAGCTACTACGTCGAGAGCCTGACCGACGAGGTCGAAGCCGACGCCTACGGGATCTTAGCGGAGGTCGACGCCCGCGGTGGGATGCTCGAGGCCGTCGAGCGACAGTGGGTCCAACGGCAGATCCAGGACACCGCCTTCGACCGCCAGCGGGAGATCGAGGAGGGTGAACGGATCATCGTCGGCGTCAACGAGTTCCAGGTCGACGAGGAGCCGGAGATGGACGTCCAGGAGGTCACCGAGGAGGACGAACGCCGGCAGATCGACCGGCTGGAGTCCGTCCGGGAGCGCCGGGACGGGGAAGCCGTCGACGCCAGCCTCGAGGCGCTCCGGTCGGCCGCGAGCGGCGAGGAGAACCTCATGCCCCACATCGTCACGGCGGTGAAAGCCTACGCGACCGTCGGGGAGGTCTGTGACGTCCTCCGGGAGGAGTTCGGCGAGTACCAGCCCGGGAGCGCGCTCTGAGTCAGCCCGGCAAGCGCTGTGAGCCGACGTGTCGCCGCCGGCCGGAAGGACTTTGACGCCGATCCGGCCTTACTCACGATTATGTCGGACGACTCCCTGGGATACGCGATGACCGACGCCGAGATCGTCTCGCTGCTCAACTCGAAGGGACACGGCGTGTTGAGCATGGCGAGCGACGACAGGGGGTACGGCATCCCGATATCCTACGGCTACGACGAGAACGGCCACCGGTTCGTCGTCGAGTTCGTCAACCTCGAAGGGGGCAGAAAGCAGCAGTTCATCGAGGCGACCGAGGAGGTCACGCTCACCGTCTACGACTGGGAGTCCGTCGACGCCTGGGAGAGCGTCATCGTCACCGGACGGATCCGGCCGCTGGAAGACCGGGACGTCTCCGAACGCTTTGCCGCCTTGCTCTTCTCCCAGGCCGAGGGGGTCGCCGGCGAGCTCCGCTGGGTAGACTCCGAGGATGTCGACCGAGAGTGGTTCGAGATCGTCGCCGAGAAGATCACCGGTATGCGCGGGGAGAACCTCCCCAAACCCTGAACCGACCGACGACCTCACCCGACCGGCGGTCCACCCGTCCGACGTGGCCACCCGACCACCGTCTTCACCCGTCCGATGTAACCGAGGTGGCCACCCGACCGCTGTCTCCACGCTCCGATCCGTCCGGACTCAACCCGTGCCATCTGACGGATCCACACGACAAACCTCGCCATCCTGGGGCACCGGCCCCCTTTCGTGGCTCGCCTCCGGCGGTATCGGCCCGGGATCGAGGCTCCCGCGACCGCGAGCCTCCGGTCGACTGGGGGTCCCCCGAACGATCCCGGAGGCTCTGAGCGTCGGTAGGTTTTATTCCATCGAGAGGTAACACGTGTCGTGATGTCCGTGACCAATCCGAACGGGGACGTGGCGTCCGGGCCGGGTCGTTCACGCCGGACCGTAGGGATCGTTAGCCGATCGAACCCACGATCCGTCCCCGAGTCAGGCGGGGGACGGCGGGGGAGAACGGATCGACGGATCGCGGGGAGGCCATGACGAAACGCCGCGTCGAGCTCCCGGCCGAGGCCCAGGAGGCGATAGACGAGGCCATCGCGTACGTCGACCGTCGACTCACCGAGGAAGAACCCGCGGTCGCCGTCCGGGAGCTCCTCGTCGACCTGTTCGGCGACCGCGAGCGCTACGAACGACACCGCAGGGGGGACACGCTCGATCCGATGAGTCGGGCTCGCCTCCGGAGCTACGACCCCCGGAACGTCCTCACGGAGACCGAACACTGGGCCGAACAGGACCCCTCGGCCCTCGCGGAGTCGAAGTGCCTGCGGTACCTCTGGGAGACGTTCGACCGGTCGCCGCTCGCGGCCAACCAGGCGTTCGCGCTCCCGTTCCGCCAGACGGTCGCGAACCACCTGTTCGCGGAGGCCGGCGACGGGCTACGGCTGTTTGGCGGGATCAAGATCCAGTGTGGACACAACATCGTGATGGGCGACAACACGGTCGTCCACAACGACGTCTTGCTCGACGACCGGGGGGAGCTCGTGATCGGCGACCGCGTCTCGGTCGCCGACCGATCGCACCTCCACAGCCACGGCCACGACGTCGTCGACCAGACGGCGGTGACCAACTACCGGACGGTGATCGAAGACGACGTGCGACTCGGCTACGGCTCGATGGTGTCCGCGGGCTGTCGGATCGGGGAGAACGCGATGGTCGGGGCCTCCGCGATGGTGCG
>PUPA01000162.1 GCA_003552885.1 Natrialbaceae archaeon | reverse complement strand
CTCCACATGCTGGTCAACGACTACGGCCTCCGTGCCCACTACGGGACGGCGTACCACCGGACCGGTCGGTGGCTGCTCGCCGGCGCCGTTCTCGTCGGGACGGCGATCGGCTATCTGGTCGCGATTCACGAGGCGGCGATCGCCCTGTTGCTCGCGTTTCTCGCCGGAGGGGTCGTCCTCAACGTGATCAAAGAGGAGCTCCCCGAAGAGCGCGAGAGTCGGTTCGGGGCGTTCGCACTCGGCGCTGGTGGCTACGCCACACTGTTGCTCGTCGTCTGATTCGGAACCGGACGGGCGGTACGCTCGCGAGCCCGAAGCCGGATTACTCGGCGAGGACGTCGTCGTACTCGCCGGCGTCGACTTTCTCTTTGAACTCGCGGGCGTCCTCACCCTCGATGGTGACGCCCATCGAGGCGCAGGTGCCGACGACCTCCTTCGCGGCGTTTCGGAGGTCGTAGGCGAGCAGGTCGGGCTTTTTCTGCTCGGCGATCGTTTTCACCTGGTCGACAGTGAGGTCGGCGACGAACTCCGTCTGGGGCTCGCCGCTGCCGGTCTCGAAGCCGGCTTCGTCTTTGACCAGCGCAGCCGTCGGCGGCACGCCGACGTCGATCTCGAAGGAGCCGTCGTCCTCGTAGTCGACGGTGACGGGTACTTCGGTGCCGTCGAACGCGGCCGTCCGGTCGTTGATCTGCTGGACGACCGCCTGGACGTCGACGGGCGTCGGTCCGAGCTCGGGACCGAGCGGCGGGCCGGGGTTGGCCTGGCCGCCCGGAACGAGCACTTCGATGGTTCCAGCCATACCCGGTAGAACCGGTGCGCGAGTTTTAAGGGTTGCTTTTCGCCCTTCGAGGGGGAGGCTCAGCCCTCGACGATCCCGTCGCGCCACCCGGCGTACGCCTCGAGGACGTGGTCCTCGTCGAACCGTTCGATACAGGGCGTTTCGTGGGGGTGGAGCTCGAGGATCCGACTGCACAGCCGCTCGTAGCCGTCGGCGGAGGTCTTCATCAGGAGGATCTCCTCTTCGTCGTGGTGGATCTCCCCGTCCCATCGGTAGGTCGAGCGGATCGGCACGCGGTTCACACAGGCGGCGAGGCGCTCTTCGACCACCCGTTCGGCGAGTCCTCCGGCCTCGGCCCGCGGGACGGTCACGAAGACGGTCGTCATGATCCTGTAGAGGACGTTCGAGGGCAAAACGTCGGCGATCCCGGCGGCGATCAGTGGCCGTTGAGTGGGTTGAACGTGCCGTTTATGTCCCACTCGTGGATGCAGTGTGGGCGGCCGGTCAGCTTCCGTCCGTCCTTCCGGACGATCCGCCACGATCCGACGCTGTCGTCCCATCGCTCCTCGCGTCCACACTCCTCACACACTCGTACGGTGGGCGTCTTCAGCTGTGCGCTCATTTGCCGACCGTGAGAACCGGACACATATAATGTTATTCCTCGGATCGGCCGCCACACGATCCCCGACTCACCGGACGGTCGAACGACAAATCCGGATGTATGCCGAAGGTAGCACGTCAACGTGGACAGTATCGCTCGAAAATCGTCCGAAACTCAACTTCCACGGCGGGTCGGACGCCATCGTAGAGAAATATATACTGATACTACAGTCCATGCAGTACGAATACGTATAATTACGTGCATATTTGTGGCAGGACGGCAGTGAACCGGCGGTGGCGATACGTTTTTCAGACCGTCGAGTGATCCCCGGGTATGTCACTCGAAGATTCACTCGACGGGGTCGCCCCGCCGCTCGTGACGCCGTTCGACGACGACGCGGTCGACGGGGAGGCGCTCGCGGCGGTCGTCGACCACGCCCTGGCGGGGGGTGTCGACGCCCTCGTTCCCTGTGGGACGACCGGCGAGTTCGCGAGCCTCGATCCGACCGAACGGCGTCGGGTCGTCGAGGCCACCGTCGACGCCGCCGCCGGGGAGGTGCCGGTGATCGCGGGGGCGTCCGCGACGAGCGTCGCCGAAACCGTCGCCGCCGTCGAGGACGCCGCGGCCGTCGGGGCCGACGCCGCCCTCGTCCTGCCGCCGTACTACCACACCGGTCGCGAACCGGGTGGGAACGAACGGTTCTTCGAGGCCGTCCTCGAGCGGACGACGCTCCCGATCGTGTTGTACAACATCCCCGTCTACACCGGCGAGCCGATCGCCGTCGAGACCGTCAGCGCGCTCGCCGACCGCGACCGCGTACTCGGCATCAAAGACTCGAGTGGCGACATGGCGTACCTGCTCTCGCTCCTCCGAGAGACTCCGGCGGCGTTCCGGTGTCTCCAGGGGTACGACGCCCTGCTGGTTCCGGCCCTCCGGATGGGCGTCCACGGCGGCATCAACGCGCTCGCGAACGTCTTCCCGGCGGTCTACGCGGAGCTCCTCGAGGTTGCGGCGTCACCACGGGGGGCACGGCTGGGGACGGAGGCCGTCGTCCCGCTTTTCGAGGCCTGTAGTGAGTACGGCTTCGCACCGGCGACGAAGGCGGCGCTCACACACCTCGGTGTGATCCCCGACGACGGGGTTCGCCCGCCCCTGAGCCGGGTTCCACCCGCGGGTCGCGAGCGGATCGGCGAGGCGGTCGATCGCGCCCTCGAGATCTGACGGTCACTCGACGGTGACGCTCTTCGCCAGGTTCCGCGGCCGATCGATCGATCGGCCGAGGGCGTTTGCGACCCAGTAGGCGACGAGCTGGAGCTGGACGTTCGCGACGACGGGGGCCCCGATCTGCCCACACTCCGGCACCGAGAGCAGCTCGTCGGCGTACCGGTCGACCTCCGTTCGGCCGTCGCTGACGGCGACGACGGGCGCCCCGCGGGCTTCGACCTCCTTTACGTTCCCGACCGTCTTGCGGGCGAGCTCGTCGCCGCCGGTGACCAGCGCGAACACCGGCGTCTCGGGGGTCACGAGCGCGAGCGGCCCGTGTTTGAGCTCGCCGGCGGCGAACCCTTCCGCGTGTTTGTAGGTGATCTCTTTCATCTTCAGGGCCCCCTCGAGGGCGACGGGGTACTGGTAGCCCCGGCCGATGAAGAAGTAGGCGTCGGCGTCGACGTACGCCTCGGCGACCTCGCGGGCCCGGGAGGTGTCGAGGACGGTCTGGACCGCGTCTGGGACGTCCCGCAGCTCCTCCGTGAGCCCCCGGGAGCTGCCGGTCAGCGCGGCGACGACGAGCGCGAGCGCGAGCTGCTGGCTGGCGAACGTCTTGGTCGCCGCGACGCCGATCTCCGGCCCCGCCCGGATGTAGAGGGTCCGGTCACACTCCCGGGCGGCCGAGCTGCCGACGACGTTCGTCACGGCGAGGGTCTCCGCGCCGGCACGGTTCGCCTCCCGGAGGGCCCGCATCGTATCGGCGGTCTCGCCGCTCTGGGTCACCCCGACGACCAGCGTGTCGGCGCCGACGGGGAGCCTGTCGGCGTCGTACTCGCTGGCGATGAACGCGTCGGCGTGGATCCCCCGTCGGCGGAACATCCCGGCGGCGAACAGCGCGGCGTGGTAGGAGGTGCCACAGGCGACGAGCTGGATCGGACCCGACGGCTCGAGGCCGGCCAGCTCCTCGAGAAGGACGTTCCCTTCGAGGCCGTCGACGCGGCCGCGCAGGCAGTCACGCAGCGCCGAGGGCTGTTCGTTGATCTCCTTTAGCATGTAGTGGTCGTAACCGCTCTTGCCGGCGTCCTCCGGATCCCACTCGATCGTGTCGATGGGGGGATCAAGGACCGTGCCGTCGGCGTCGGTGACGCGTACGCCGTCGGCGTCGAGGCGGGCGAACTGGCCGTCTTCGAGGTAGATCACCCTGTCGGTGAACTCGACGAACGCGGGGACGTCACTCGCGAGGTGGGTCGCCCCCTCGCCGAGCCCGACCACGAGCGGGGACTCCTTCCGTGCGGCGTAGACGACCTCCGTGCCGGCGACCGTCGCCGCGATGGCGTAGCTCCCCTCGAGGCGGCCGATCGCCTCCCTGAACGCCCGGTCGGGCGTCTGGCCCCTCTCGAGGTTCCGGGCGATCAGGTGCGGAACGACCTCGGTGTCGGTGTCGCTCTCGAAGACGACGCCGGCGGCCGAAAGCTCCTCGCGGAGTTCGGCGTAGTTCTCGATGATGCCGTTGTGGACGACCGCGATCCGTCCTCTCGCGTCGGTGTGGGGGTGGGCGTTCTCGTCGGTCGGCGGCCCGTGGGTGCTCCAGCGGGTGTGGCCGATCCCCACCCGGACGCCGTCGGCGTCGACGCCTTCGAGGGCGTCCTCGAGTTCGGCCACCTCGCCAGCGCGTTTGTACACCGCCAGAGTGCCGTTCCCGAGGGCGACGCCAGCCGAGTCGTAGCCGCGGTACTCGAGCCCGGAGAGTCCGGTCGTCAACACCCCGAGGGCGTCTCCGTTCCCGACGTAGCCGACGATCCCACACATCAGCCGCTCACCACCGTCTCGTCTTCGACCGTCCCCCGGACCGTCGAGCCCGCGTGGACGACCGCCGAGGTGCCCACGATCGTCCCCGGGGCGTAGGTGACGCCCCCACCGTCCCGGACCCGGTCGGCGAGCAACGCGCCGAGACGCTCGCCCCGGTGGATACGGTCGCCGACCCGGACGTCCCCCGGGCCGCCGACGACGGTCGAGCCGTTGCCGACGCGGACCCCGCGGCCGGTCACACAGTCGACGAGCGTGGCGTTCGCGCCCACTCGGGTGTCGGCGTCGACGACGCTCCCCTCGACGACCGCGTTCGCGCCGACGGTGACGTTCTCGCCGAGGCAGCTCCCGGGACCGACGACCGCGCCCGGACCGACGACGCAGTCGGCGGAGATCACGGCCGGCTCGCGGATCGTCGCGGAGGCGTGGATCCGGGCGTCGGGGTCGACGCCGCCGCGGACGTTTCGGCCGTCCGCGAGCACCTCGTCGGCGACGTAAAGCAGGTCCCAGGGGTAGGTCGCGTCGACCCACAGCCCCTCGGAGACGACGCCGTCGACCCGCCCGCCGGCGTCGATCAGCTCGGCGAGCCCGTCGGTCAGGGAGTGTTCGCCGGCCCGGGGATCCGCCCGACGGATCGCCTCGAACGCGTCGTCCTCGAGGACGTAGACGCCCGCGTTGAGCAGGTACTCGCCGTCGTCCCGCGGCCGCTCGACGAGCGCCGTCACCCGTCCGTCATCGAGCAACGCGCCGCCGTAGACGGAGGGATCCGCATGGCCGACGACGCCGAGGGTGGCGGCGGCGCCGTCGTGGCCGGCGACGACCTCCTCGAGGATCCGCCGGTCGACGATCTGGTCGCCGTTGACGACCAGACAGGGCGTATCGACGGCGTCCTCTGCGGCCAGCAGGGCGTGGCCGCTGCCGAGCTGTTTTCTCTGGTGGACGTACTCGATCGGTCG
>PUPA01000041.1 GCA_003552885.1 Natrialbaceae archaeon | reverse complement strand
GGTGTAGACCGCGACCCCGCCGGCGTGGCGCGTGCCGGCGGACTCGTGATAGAAGCCGATCCGCATCGACCGATCCATCAGACGTAGCCGAGCGCCCGCAGCCGTTCCTCGACGAGCCCCTCGTCGGCTCCGGTGCCGATGTCGAGGGGGGGTTCGGCGACGATCCGCCGGCGTTCGGTCGACTCCACTTCGAGCCACGGGACGGTCAGCAGTCCGTCGTGGCGAAGCCCCCGGGGATGGCCGTACATCCGCAGGGGGATCGGGAACCCGCGCTCGCCGACCAGGTTGCCGTGGTCGGCCGAGACCACGCTCTTGCCCTCGAGGGCAGCGAGCAGCTCCGCGACGTGGGGGATCACGAGGTCGAAGTTCTCCCGGTAGGCGGCCGTCACCGACTCGAGGTCGACCTCCCCGGAGGCGAGCAGGCCGAGCCACGGGTTCTGGACCTGGCTTCGCTCGTCCTCCGAGAGGTGTACGTCGATCGCTCGCTGGGGGAACTTCCGGCCGGTCGGTCCCAGAAACGGAAAGTGTGGCTGCATGAAGTGGACGATCAGCCGCTTTTCGGGGTAGCGTTCGGCGGCCACGAGCGTCTCCTCGACGACGTTCTCGGGGAGTACGGTTCCGGTACCCTCGTCCCAGTGGCTCTCGAGCAGGTCGACGACGGCGTGGAAGGTGTCGTCCTCGAGCTCGTAGACGTGGGGGTTCGCCGTCACGTAGACGGTGTCGTGAAGCGTCCGCCCGTCGAAGTTCGCCGCCATGAACTCCCAGCTGTCGCTTCCTTTCGACCGGACGGCGCTGAGCTCGCCTTCGAGGGTCGAGCGACGTTCGAAGAGGTCGTACCGGCAGGCGTCGAGCAGTATCAGGTTGTCCCAGTCGGCGGCGATCACGTCGACGCCCGCCCCGTCACCGAACTCCCGCAGCCGGCTGACGCGGGCGTTGACCGAGAGCGCGAGCGCGAACAGCTCGCGTCTGAAAAGGCGCGGGTTTCCGAGCGCCCGCAACAGGTTCTCTCGGGTGTACCGATCGGGGAGGATCGCCGTGGGCATGTACTGATCCGGGCCGGCGACCGTCGTTGTTAATGCCAGCCGAACCCCGGTGTATCGGCCGGTTACCCGGACCCCCACCGTCGTCCGGATCGGCCGGTCGCGACCGTCACGCCGTCGGACGCGGTAAACGGCTCCGGACGGAGGCCCGGTTCCCTCCGGCCACGTCAGACGTAACCGAGCTTCTCGAGGCGGTCTCTGACCGGCCCGTCGACGTCCCGACGGCGACCCCGCTCGATCAGTCGTCGCTTGGTCTCGGTCGCGTCGGCCGTGAACCGATCGCGGGCCCACTCCGGCACCGTCGCCTCGCCGTCGAGCCGGCGCTGCCAGCACGGCCGGTTTCGGTCGAGTTCGTAGGCCACGACGCCCCCGAGGGAGTCCCAGACGACCTTCCGGTCGTCCTCGTAGGCAGCCCGCATCAGCCGATCCCAGTGGGCCCGGCGGTCGGGAGGCTCCGGGCCGGCGCTCATCCCGGCGTGTTCGGCGACGATCCGATCGGCCGTCGGATCGACCGCCTCACCGCGGGCGAACGCGACGAGCAGCCGACCGAGCTCGAGATGGGACACGTAGCCCGTCTCGACCGTGGGGTACCCCGCCGGCGGGTTGACGACGAGCAAGGGGACGTGTAACAGTCCCTCGGAGAGGCTGCTCTTGTGTCTGACACACCCTTCCTCCCACGGGTAGCCCTGGTTCTCGCCGTGGTCGGCCGTGATCACGACCGTCGTCTCCCGGTCGGTTTCCGCGACGAGCCGGTCGACGAAGGGGGCGAGCGTCCGGTCGAGGTAGTCGACGGCCGCGGCGTACAGCCCCCGGCGGTGTCGGAGGAACTCGGCGTGTTCGTCCGTGGCGTCCATCAGCTCCCAGATCGAGCGCTCGTCGGTGGTAAACCCGCGCGGGGCGTCGTGCAGTGACCGGTCGAACCCCCGGACGTGACGCAAGGGCGTGTGTGCTTCCATGAACGCGGTGAACAGAAAAAACGGCTCGCCGAGCCCCCCGATCGCGCGCTCGCTCTCCCGGATCACCGCCTTCGCCCCGTCGTCGAACGGCTTCGGGACGGGGGTGCCCTCCGAGACGGCATCGAGCAGGCCGACCGCGCCGTTTTTCAGGCTCTCCGCGGGTCGGTCGTGGACGAGCGCCGCCCGGAGGTAGGACGGATACGCACGGAGCCCGTCGCGGTCGGAACGAAACGCCGCCGGATCGAGCCCCTCGGGGAACCGCGTCGCCTCGGTGACGTCGACGAACCGATCGAAAAAGCGATCGAAGCCGAACGTCGAGCCCGCGAAGACGTTCGTGCTCACGCCCGCGAGGCCGTAGCCGCCGAGGTCGGCCAGGAACGTCCCCTCGGGCTCGACCGAGGCGAGGCTCGGATCGTGGGTCGTGACGCCGTGCTCGCTCGGGAGCCGTCCGGTCAGCACGCTCGCGTAACTCGGCGCGCTCCAGGAGCTCGCCGCCCGACAGCCGTCGTACCGAAGCTCCGCCCGATCCCGGAGCCGGTCGGCGACCGCCGCGAAGACGTCCGCCCGGACGGAGTCGAGACAACAGAGGACGACGTTGCGCATGACCCCGGGGACGACTGACCGGGTGATTGTTACGGTCACGGTACACCGGTCGGTGACCGCTCCCCACGGGCGGTCCACGGCGACGGATCCACCGACGGCGCGGTTGGGCCCCGAGGTAGCGAGCCGATCCGGCGGGTATGGCCAGACTACTAAACCGTCCGCCCGCGAACCGACGATCGGATGGCCGGTGACTCCGCCGACGGCAGGCTCACCTCGCTCCGTTCGGTCGCCGACGGGGCCTCGCTTCACTTTCTCGGGACCGTGATCGTCAACGGGCTCGGGTTCCTGTTGAACCTCGCGTTGACCCGGAGTCTGGGGGCGAGCGTCTACGGGATCTACGCGTACGGCACGATGGTGATCGCCTCGGTGTTGACCTTCGCGAACTTCGGCACCGACGTCTCCGCGACCAGGTATCTCTCCGGAAACCTCGGCCGGCGGAGCTACCAGAACCGGATCCTCGGGCTCGCGTACGCCACCACCGTCGTCGTGAGCGTCGTCGTGAGCGTCGGGCTCTTCCTCGCGGCCCCGATGATAAACGCCTACACCCTGCAGGAGCCGCTTTTCACGCCGGCGATGCAGGTGTTCGCGATCGCGCTCCCGTTCCAGGCGATGACACACGTCGCCTCGAGCACCGTCAGGGGGCTCGAACTCCCCGTCGAGAAGACCGTCATCCTGCTGGCCGGCCCCAGCTTCCAGCTGGTCGCCGTCGTCGCCGCGGTGGCCGTCGGCTACTCGGTGATCGGCGTCGCCGCCGCCTACGCCGTCGCATGTCTGATGGCGTTCGGGTTCGCGCTCGTCTACTCGCTTCGCCGGACCGGCCTTCGCCCCTCCTGGGAGTTCAGGCGCGCGGAGGCCGTCGACTTCTACGACTACTCGGCGCCGTTGACCCTCTCTAAGGCCTCCTCGTTCCTGTTCAAACGGGTCGACGTCTTCATGGTCGGCATCTTCCTTCTGGCCGCCGACGTCGGCGTCTACAACGTCGCCGTCTTGCTCGCTGGGATCGTCGCGATGCCTCTCGGCGGGATCAACCAGCTGTTCCCGCCGGTGGCCTCGCGGCTGCACGCCGACGGCGACCGGGCGACCCTGGAGACGGTGTACGCAACGGTGACGCGGTGGTCGATCACCGCCTCGGTCATCATCGCCCTCCCCCTGTTTCTCTACCGCGAGCCGGTGTTGGCCGTCTTCGGTCCCGAGTTCGTCGTCGGCGGCAGCGTCGTGGCGCTTTTCGTCCTCGGACAGCTGTTCAACGCCGCGGCCGGCCCCGCCAACGATCTGCTGACGATGACCGACCACCAGTACGCCGTCATGACGAACCACGTCGTCTTCGGCCTGCTCAACGTCGCGTTGAACTACGTCCTCATCCTCCAGCTCGGGCTCGTCGGCGCGGCGGTCGCCACCGCCGGCGTCCTCGCCGGGTTGAACGTCGTCCGCGTGATCGAGGTCTGGTACTTCGAGGGGGTGGTGCCCTACACAACGGAGCTGTGGAAGCCGCTCGCGGCGACCGGCGTCGCCGGGGCCGTGATGATCGCCCTCTCGGGCGTGCTCGGCGGCTACGCGCTCGTGGTCGTCGGGGCCACGGCCGGCGGCTGTGCGTTCGTCCTCTCGCTGGCGGCGTTCGGCATCGCAGAACAGGACCGCGAGCTCGCACGGGACTACCTGAACCTCGTGTGAGGTCCCCCGCCGAACCCGGCGGGGCCGGCCGCGTTCACCTGTCCAGTGCGTTGTACTCGACTTCGACGGAGGCGTCCCCGCTGGCGGCGAAGTGGACGAGGTCGCCTTCGAACCAGTGGCTCTCGAGCCAGCCGGCGACCCGTCCCTCCAGGGTGGCGTCCGTCGACTCGCCGGCCCGGTAACAGTCCGAGCCGAGGCTCCCCTCGACGCCGACGACGTACGGGCTCGGCCCCGAGGCGTCGGTGCCCCGCACCACGAGCGCGTGGGCGAGCAGCTCCTCGACGCCGTCCGGATCGACGGGCTCGCCGTCGACGAACGCCTCGATCCGTCCGTCGATGACGGTCAGGTCGGTGAGCGTCCCGGAGAAGTGAAACCGCTGGCAATCCTCGCCGACCGCGCTCTCGACGGTCGTCCCCGAGACGACCGTGACGTCCCCACAGGGGTCGCCGTCGTAGGCGATCTCGCCGTCGACGGTGGCCTCGTAACTCGCGGCCGTGGACCGTCCCTCGACCTCGAGGACGTGGGGGAGGGCGGGGCCGAACGCGGCCGGATCGACGCGTTCGCCGTTCAAGTGGGCCGTCGCGGGGCCGTCGACGGTCAGCTCCCGGAGCTCGCCGCCCAGGCGAAACGCCTCCGCCCACCCCCCGACGGCACCACGCAGCTCGCCGTCGTCGTGACTCCGTGTCCCCTCGATCGGCTCGCCCTCGGGCGTCACCCGTTCGACGGGGCCGTCGGCGACGAGCTCGAACCGCGTGTGTCCGTCTCCACCGGCCCCGTCGATCACGAGGAGGTGTCGTTCGCCGACGTTCATCGGCTCCCTCCGGCGTCGATCGGCTCGCCGTCGAGTTCGAAGGTAGCGGGCCCGTCGGCGGTCAGCGTCTCCAGTTCACCCTCGAACGTCCAGGCGTCGGTGCCGGCCCAGACGCGGCCGGTGGCGGCGGTGCCGTCGTCGGCGACGGTGAGGTTGTCGTCGATCGTCGCTCCACCGTGGGTTGAGGGCTCGATTGGGCCGCCGTCGACGCGCAGCTCGTAGTCGGTGACCTCGCCGGCGACGCCGTCGGCGACGAGGACGTGCTCGTCCGCCGACTCGGGCTCTATCGGCTCGCCGTCGAGTTCGAAGGTGGC
>PUPA01000159.1 GCA_003552885.1 Natrialbaceae archaeon | reverse complement strand
CGCTCGACGTCTCCGTGCAGGCCCAGATTCTGAACTTGCTCGACGACCTCCAGTCCGAGTTCGGACTGACCTATCTGCTCGTTTCACACGACCTCTCGGTTATTCGCCACATCTGTGACCGTGTCGCCGTCATGTATCTCGGTGAAATCGTCGAGGTTGGACCCAGTCGGGACCTCTTTTCCGACCCACAGCACCCATACACGAAGGCACTCTTAGAGAGTGTCCCCCGCGTCGACGTCGGGGAGCGTGAGCGCGACGTCGACACGCTCTCCGGCGAAGTGCCCTCACCGCGGAACCCACCGACCGGCTGTCGCTTCAGAACGCGATGTCCGTCGGTGATCCCGCCCGACGACGTCGACATCGAACAGGACGAGTTCCGGACCGTCCAGACCGTCCGGGACCGGATACGAAACCAGGACGTCGATCTCTCCGGCACGAAGGAGTTCCTCGAGACGGACGAGACGGACGACCTCGCAGACCGGATCGTCGACACGATGCTCGACCTCGAGGAAGCGGCGCTCTCGGAGCCACACCGCTCGCGCGTTCGGGAAGCCCTCTCCGTCGCCCTCGAGGACGAGTGGGAGGAGGCGGAGGAGTCGCTCGCGGCGTACGAGAGCGTCTGTGAAGACGTCACGCCGGCACTACAGGAGAGGCAGGATCATCGTGCCGCGTGTCACCTCCTCGACCAGCCCGCCGGCGTCGAGGATGCCGTAACCGACAGGGGCTTTACACCACGGCAAGGGGACGACTGATCCTCCCGGGCGGGGCCGTGTGAGCGATCTTCACCACCCCGTACCGGCGGGAGTCGTCCGCGAGTTCCCTCCGGCAGCATCGAACGAACACTGCTCGCGGCCTGGCGACGAACGCGCAGTGTTCACCTGCGTCGATTCCCCCGTGACGTACGCGTGACCGCGAGCTTCGATGGCACGATCGTCAGCGCGGAGCCCGAGACACGGGAACGGCCCTCCGATTCGGATAGGGTCGGGACGAGTACGGTCGACGAGGGCCTGAACGGGCGAGTTCGACTCACGTCGTCTCCCCTGATACCGACGGCCGAAACACCTCCAGCGAGGCGAACGATTCAAACGGGTTCCGCGAGGACCGACACGCGTGTCACGGCCGGCCGATCCGCCGACGTTCGGTGCCCGACTCGTCCTCGCGAGCGGGCTCACCCTCGGCCTCGGGAGCCTGGTTTCGGTCCACCTCGAGCGCCCGCACATGCTCGCGGCCAACTTCGAGGTCTACCACGTCGCGAGCGAGGCCGCCCTCGCCGGCGAGGGGTTCTACGACGTCGCCCCCGACCGGTTCCCCCACTTCTACTACCTCTATCCGCCGGTCACGATCCTCACATTCTTCCCGTTTGCCCTCCTCAATCTCCGGGTCGCCTTCCTCGCCCACACCCTCCTCGAGGTCGGTATCGGCCTCGCGTTCGCCGCGGTCCTCATCGGCTGGATCGGCCGCCACAGGGCGCTCGCGACCGTCGATCGGCTCCTGATCGCCGGCTTCGTCGTCGCTTCGGTTCACACGGTACCCTCGCTGTACTACGGCCAGGTCAACCTCCGGATGGCCGCGCTCGTCGGCGTCGGGCTCTACCTCCTCGAACGCGGCACTCTCGAAGGGCCAGACCGGCGGTGTTGCCGGCCCGACGGCCCGGAGAGCGGGGGGACCCCCTCCGGTTCGATCCCCACCCGCGAGGGCGTCCTCGCGGGGGTCGCCCTCGCCGGTGGCGCCCTGATCAAGGTCTTCCCCGCCGCGGTCGGCCTCTGGCTGCTGGTCCGGCGTGCGTGGACCGCCGTCGGCACCGCCCTCGCGACCGGCCTCGGTGGGCTCGCCGTCGGCGCCGTCGTCTTCGGGCGGGAGACGACCCGGACGTACTTCCTCGAGGTCCTGCTCCCGGAGGGCGACGCGGGGGCGTTCGTCGGCGGGCTCGATCCGGCGAACCCGTATCTCACCGTCAGGCGTCCGCTCTCGGTGCTCCTGCCCGGGCTCGACCCCGTCGGGATGACGGTCCTCGCGGCGCTCGTCCTCGCACCCGCCCTCGCGTACGTCTACACCGACTTCCGGGAACCCGTCGACCGGCTCGTGGCCGCCCACGCCACGCTCGTCTCGATCCTGCTTTACTTCCCCTCGTACCCGCTGTACTACGTGCTCGCGTTCGGGACCCTCGTGCCGACGCTGTACCTCCTCCGGGACGGCCCCTCCCGGCGGCTGCTCGTCGCCGGCGCCGTCCTCGCGAACGTCGTGCTCACCCTCGAGACCGTCGAGCCGCTCGCCTCCGCGACGCCCGACCCCCTCGCCGGGGCGCTGTGGGCCGTCGTGGCTCCGACCCTCACCCTCCTCACCCCACAGCTGCTTGGCTGTCTGGTGATGCTCGCCGGCTGTGTCCGCCACCGGTACCGTCGCAGCCGGTGACTCCGGATCAGGGCCCGGACTCGAGGCGGTATCTCCTCGTCCGTGCGCCGTCGAAGCGCGGTCCGAGACCGACCTCCTCGAAGCCGAGTGCGGCCGCGGCGTCGTCTACGGCCTCCTCGCCCTCGGGAACGAGCACCTCCACGTCCATTCCCTCGCGTTCTGCAAAGCGTACCGGTTCGGCGAGCAGCCGCTCACAGGCCGCCTCGGTGCCGTCGATCTGGGTGACGTGGACCGTCTCCTGCTGGGCGTCGAAGCTGATGAACCCCAGGAGATCCTCCGGATCCGAGCCGCCGTATTTCGTCTCACCGACGTCGGCGTTTGGGTCGTGGGCACCGTCCTCTGCGACGCGTACCGTCCGATCGTGGACCAGGTTTCGCATCACGTCCGTCGGCGCGTCCGCGATCGACGCCAGCGCGTCGGCGTCGGCCTCGAGTGCGTCCCGTACGTTCATCGGATCGTGTCAAGGCGACCCACGAACATAAATCCCGGCCGGTAGCCGGCGACGATCGATCGGACGGGGATCGGAAGGACAGGGTTATTTGCCCCCTCTGGTTACGGGTCGCGTATGAGCGTGTCCACCGGCTCACGACCCGCCCGTGGGGTGAGGCCATGCGCGTCGTAGCGAAGTTCGGCGGGACGAGCCTCGGTAGCGGCGATCGGATCAACCGCGCCGCAGACTCCATCGCCGACGCCGTCGCCGACGGCCACGAGATCGCCGTCGTCGCCAGCGCGATGGGGTCGACCACCGACGACCTCCTCGAGGAGATCACCTTCGAAGCCGACGAGATCGACCGCGCCCAGATCGTCAGCATGGGCGAACGGACCTCGGTCCGGATGCTGAAAGCCGCCCTCGCCGCGCGGGGCGTCGCGGCCCGGTTTCTCGAACCCGGCAGCGAGGATTGGCCCGTCATCACCGACGAGTACGGCGAGGTCGACGTCGAGGAGACCCGCCGCCGAGCGCTCGCGCTCGCCGGGGACATGCAGGAGGCGGTCCCGGTGATCACCGGCTTCCTCGCGGAGGCTCACGACGGGACGATCACGACGCTCGGTCGCGGCGGGTCGGACACCACCGCGGTCATGCTCGGCAACTACATGGACGCCGACGAGGTGGTCATCGTCACCGACGTCGAGGGCGTGATGACCGGTGATCCGAACGTCGTCGAGGGTGCCCGAAACGTCGGCGAGATCTCGGTCGACGAGCTTCGGAACCTCTCGTTTCGTGGCGCCGAGGTGGTCGCTCCCTCCGCGCTCTCGTACAAAGGCGGCGAGCTCGGCGTCCGGGTCGTCCACTACCAGCACGGCGACCTGCTGACCGGCGGAACGAGCATCGAAGGCGAGTTCGAGAACCTCGTCGACTTGCGCGAGGAGCCACTGGCCTGTCTCACCGTCGCCGGCCGGGCGATCCGCAACCAGCCCGGCGTCTTCCAGTCGCTGTCGACCGCCCTCGGGGACAGCGAGATCAACATCGACGCCGTCGCCAGCGGCGTCGACACGATCACCTTCTACGTCGACGTCGAGGACGCCGAGTACGCAGAGAACATCCTCCACCGGCAGGTGATCGAACGACCCGCGCTCTCGAGTGTCACCCTCGACGAGCCGCTCGCGGTGGTCCGGGTCACCGGCGGCGAGTTGCCCAACCAGCCCGGCGTCATCGGCGAGATCGTCGATCCCATCGCCGCCGCCCACATCAACATCCACGACCTCATCACCAGCGCCACCAGCGTCGCGATCTTCGTCGGCTGGGCCGACCGCGAGGAGACCTTAGAGATCGCCCAGGGGCTGTTCTGACGGCCCGTCGCATTCATAGCCGCGCCGGCGTTAGTTACGACGATGATCGACCACGAACCGACCGTCCTCGGGACGGTCCTCGCGGACCTCGAGGATCGGGGCTGTCGGATCACACGGAACGACGACCCCGTCGAGCCGCCCGCGACGGCGACGGGGACGGCGGCTCTCCGTGGGCCGGCCGACACCCCACTCGCCGTCGAACCGCTCACAGGGCCGACCCCGCTGTCCGTCGTCGCCCCGATCGCGGCCGCCGCGAGGGCGGGTCGGCGACCGCTGCTCGTCGTCGACGGGGCCGACGCCGACTCCGCCCTCGAGGTGCTCGGTGGGGCCTTCCTCCTCCGGGACGAGCGAGCGAACGGCCGTCGGTTCTTCTCGATACCGGAACGTGTCCGCCTCCGGGACGACACCTACGCCTGCGTGCGGACGGACGGGTCCCCCACCTGGCGTGAGTCACCGCTCCGTGACGGCCCGTTCGCGACGGCCGAGAGGACGGACCCGGGAGACGCCGCCGACTCCGGACGCACGGGAACCGACGGACCCGCGCTGGTTCTCGAGACCGACGGATCGGTCGTCGCCGCGTTCCCCTCCGTCGCGTCCCTGCGGTGTCCGGGGCCGGATCCGGCCGCCTTCCGCCACCGGTACGCCCGCGGCGAGGACGGTCGTTTTCGGGTCTTCGACCACGAACGGACGGTCGGGGTCTACGGCGGCGTGGCCGCGATGCGGGCGAACGCCTACCGGCCGGTGTCGATGCCGCTCGTCCCCGAACACCACGTGAGAGCCGGCGGGCGGCTGGCCCGCTCGTGGACGCTGGCGGTCGTCGAGGACGGCGCCGTCCGGTACGTCCGTGACGGCTGAGGCGTCTCAGCTGTCGTCGTCCCCTACGTGTTGACCCCAGAATCCGCCGTGTTTTCTCACCGTCAGGTCGCCCCGGACCCGCGTCTGGCACGAGAGCCTGAGCCCCGCCTCGGGGTCGTGAGGCGGGATCGCGAGCCGGCATCGCTCCATCGCGGTCGGCTCGCTACAGTCGCCCTCGACGGCGACCGCACAGGTTCCACAGCTGCCCAGCCCACGGCAGTTCAACAGGTCGGCCCGGCCGTTGTGTGGCGTCTCGCCGGCCTCCAGCAGGACCTCCCGGAGGAGTCGTCCCTCCGCACACTCGATCTCCCGGCCGCGAAAGCGAACGGTCGGCACGGCCGT
>PUPA01000024.1 GCA_003552885.1 Natrialbaceae archaeon | reverse complement strand
GACTGTGCCGACGTCGTTCGGGAGGTGAGCGTCGACGAGGCCTACCTCGACGTCACCGAGCGGACGGCCTGGGAGGTCGCCGACGGCTTCGCCCGCCACGTCAGAGGTCGGGTCCGCCGGGAGGTGGGGGTGGTCGTCAGCGTCGGCGTCGCGCCCACGATGAGCGCCGCGAAGGTCGCGAGTGACTTCGAGAAACCGGACGGGCTCACCGTCGTCCGTCCGGGCGAGGTGGCGGAGTTCCTCGCCGACCTGCCGGTCGAGGAGCTCCACGGCGTCGGCCCGGTCACCGCCCGCGAGCTCCGCGCGATGGGGCTCGCGACCGCCGGCGACGTGGCCGAGGCCGATCCGGAGCCGCTCGTCGAACGGTTCGGCGAGCGCGGCCGGGAGCTCTTCCGTCGGGCACGCGGCCGCGACGACCGCGAGGTCGAGCCGAAGGGGCGTCCGAAGAGCTTCTCCCGGGAGTCAGCCTACGACCCGCCGGTCGAGGAGTGGGTGGAGAAACGCGAGGCGATAGGGACACTGGCCGAGGCCGTCGCCGACCGCGCCCGCCGGGAGGGCGCGCTCTACCGTACGGTGGGCGTCAAGGCCGTCACCCCACCGTACGAGGTGAACACCCGCGAACGGTCGCTTCCCGGCCCGGTCGACGATCCGGAGCTGGTGGTCGAGGTCGCCCGCAAGCTGTTCGCGGAGTTCGCCGACGCCCGGGTCCGCAAGCTCGGCGTCCGCGTGGCGAACCTCGCGTTCGACGCCCCGGACCAGACCAGCCTCGACGGCTTCGGCCCGGAGCGAGAGCCGGGAGTCGACGGCGACCGACCGACCCGCGGGCAGCGCTCGCTGTCCGATTATCGTTGATCGCGCCCGGGTGATCCACGGCCGAACGGCCATCGCGTATATCAACCCCCGAATCGAACACCGGGATTATAACCCTCGTGTTCCTACGGGGAGACGGGTCGTCGACGCGACGGGGTCTCACATGACAGAGGACTTCTACGATCTGCTGGAGGTGCCCACGGACGCGAGCCAGGAGGAGATAAAGGGGGCGTTCCGCGAACAGGTTCGGGTCTACCACCCCGATCACAACGACGACGACCGCGCTCGGGCACAGTTCACCGCGGTGAAAAAAGCCTACGAGATCCTCGGCGACCCCGTCGAGCGACAGGCGTACGACCGTCTCGGACACAGAGACTACGTCGCCAAACGGACCAGCGGGATCCCCTCGCCGGAGGTCTGGGCGACCGGCGACTCGGAACGATCGACGGGCACGACAGCCGGTTCCACCGACAGACGCGGCTCCTCTGGTTCCACCGACAGACGTGGCTCCTCTGGTTCCACTGACCGACGTGGCTCCTCGGGTTCCACCGACCGGAACGGATCCGCGGAGTCGGCGGCGAGTGCGACCGGAGCCCGGAGCGCCTCGACGGGGGCCGCGTCCTCGGGAACGACGGTCGGCTCCGGGCGAGCCACGACCGGCCCGGACCGGTCGTCGGCGAGGGCCACGGGCCACACGGGTGGATCTTCCGGCTCGCGGGCGGCGACCGGCTCCGCCGCACCGTCCGCCGGCTCGCCGACTGGGGGGTCAGGGACGGCGGGCGGGCCCGGAGCCGGCCGGAAGCACTCGACACCGGGCTGGCTCGCCGACAACCCGCTCGCGAGGCGGTGGCGGGACTGGAACCCCGCCTCGGCGCTCCTGTGGCTCCCGACGCTCGCTTACCTCGCCGGGCTCGTCGGCTTCGCCCTCGAGAACGGGGACGGCCTGCGGGAGCTCGTGACCGCCCTCTCGGCGACGGGGGGCGAGCCGGCCGCGCTCCAGGAGGTGCTGGCGGGGGGTCGCTACGGGATCGAGTCACCCCTCGCTTTCGTCACCGGCACGGGGCCCGTCGACCAGCCGATCGAGCAGACAGAGTTTTACGCCGCCCTCGGCGGGCTGGTGGCCCTCACGCTGGTCGCCGTCGTCCTCGCCAGGGTCGCCTGGCGGGAGGACACCTTCGGGGCGATCGGGCGGACCGAGACGGTCGTCGTCGCGGCCGCCGTCGGCCTCGCAGCCGGGCTCGCCGGCGGCCCACTGCTCGCCGGGATCGTCCTCATGCCGGCACTTTTCGCCGTCGTGATCCACTGGACGCGTCGGCTGCCGGGCTGGTCGCCCTCCTACGCCTACGTGGCAGCCGTGGGCGCACCCGCGATGGCCCTCGGGGCCGCCGCCGTGGGATACGCCTCGCTCGCCGGCGACCTGGTGGCGTTCTTCCTCCTGCCGGTCGTCGGCGCGGTCGGGCTTCCGCTTCGCGTGGCGATCAGACGCCGCTTCGGCCGCTGAGCGGGACCGACGGGCGGACGTCGCTACCGGCCCACACGGCCCGGGACGCCTAGCCGACCCGGGTCGCTACGCCCTTCGTCTGTCGGTAGTCCGAAGCCAGCACCTCCCGGAGTGTCCTCCCGATCGCCTCCCGGTCGTCGCCGGTCCACGCCGTCGGCTCCCGGACGGGGATCACCATGAACCCGCGTCCGCGGATCTCCTGAGCGTGTAAGGCCGGCATGTCGAGGGTGAGCCGGTCCCGTCGGGTGGTGTAACCCGCGAGGACGTGGTCGGTCGCCCGCCGGCCGACCGGCAGGAGGACGTGGGCGTTGATCGCCCGCAACTCCGCGTCGAAGTACCGCTCGTGGTCGTCGTACTCCTCCGGCGTCGGCGTCCGTCCGTCGGGGAGCGTGGACATGTGGATGTAGCTCGCAAAGAGGTTCTCGAAGGTGGGTTCGTCCGTCGTCCCGGGGACGAACCCGACCTCGGCGAGGAGCGACCGGAGCAGCCGGCCGCTCTCGGTCCCGGTGAAGGGGATCCCCGTCCGCTCGCCGCCGTGAACGCCCGGGTGATCGCCGATCAGGTGGAAGTCGGCGTTGGCGTCGCCGTAGCCGAAGACGGCCGACCGGACCCCCGGCTCTTCGCGCTCGACCGGCGGTCGCATGCCGAACGGGTTGCTCGCCCGGTCGGTGACGTTTCTCACGGCCGACGGTAGCCCGGCAGCTCTCATAACGCCCTCGGTTTCCGGGATCAGCCATTTGAGGCGACACCGCGTACCTCGGTTATGTACGACACCCTGCTTGTGGCCACGGACGGGAGCGAGGACGCCGCTCTCGCCGTCGAACACGCCGTCTTCCTCGCCGATCGGCTCGGGATCCCCCTCCACGGAGTCGCGGTCGTCGAGACGCGGACGGGCTACGACAACGCGATCGTCGAGCCCGAGCGTGTCAGACGGAGGCTCCGGACGGACGCCGAGGGGGCACTCGCCGCCGTCTCCGCGGCAGCGGTCGACGCCGGCGTCGACGTGGAGACCGAGCTCCGCGAGGGGGTCCCCCACGAGGAGATCATCGACGCCGCGGTCGACCGTGGCGCCTCGGCGATCGTGGTCGGGGCCCGCGGGCGATCGTCGTTCAGACGCGTCCTGCTCGGGAGCACCGTCGACGCGGTCGTCCGCCTCGCGCCGGTGTCGGTCCTGGTCGTCGGCGAGGAGTGATTCCCCTCACTCCGGGTGCGGGTTCAGCGTGGCTGTGGGTCCCGACGGTCGACGTCGATCGCCGAGATCACCCCTGTGAGCCGGTGACGACGAGGTAACAGACGACCCCGACAGTGAGCAGGAGGGAGTACTGGAGCGAGCTCCAGCCGGCCGCGAGCGTCCACAGGGTCACCAGAAGCGTCCAGAAGGCGACGACGACGGCGTCGGCGAGGAGCCCGAACCCGACCCAGCGCGGCGACCGTTCTCCCATGTTCAGAAGTGATAGCCGTAGCGGTCGGTCAGCCGATAGGCGGCGGTTCCCCAGACGTAGCTCTGTCCCGGCCACCAGGTCCGTGCGTTGTTGAGGCCGGCGACGAGCGCCCCGGCGTCCGTCTCGCGGTAGTTCACCGAGCCGCTGTCGCCGTCGGTCATGTCCGTCTCCTCGCCCCAGCGAAGCTGGCCGTACCGGAGACGACCGTCGATCAGCCGGGTGACCGCGTCGACCCCCTGGATCGCCCCGACCACGTGACGGGTCATGGCACCGGAGCTCGCGAGTGGCTCGTCCCTCGCGATCAGGTCGGCGAGCCCCCACCGCGTCAGCTGGCCCCGGACCGGGATCGACGGCCGCGCCTCGATCCGGCTCACGGGGCTGTACTCTCCGGTCGGGCGTGCGACGACGAGGTCTTCCCGGGGGTGATCTCCGACCACGCGACCGGCCTCGCCGCCGCCGGCGTCCGCGAACGGGATCCGGAGGAACCGACCGCGGTCGTCCCCGACGTCGGCGAACGCGTGGCTTGCCGTCCCGAACGACGGCTCGGACGACCCCGCCCGGTAGATCGCCGGCGTGAGCGTGGCGAGGGTTTCACCCGTCCGACAGGCGACGCCACCGGGAACCTCGCCGTCGGCCGGCTCGGGGAGGCGGTACGGGGTTCCTCTCGGGACGTCGACGTCCCCCTCGAGGCCCTCGACGGCCTCCACGTCGAAGCGTACCCCGTCGAACAGCTCCGCGAGGAGGTCGGCGACCTCGTCGTACATCGGCGCCGACACCAGTGCGGAGATGGAGGCCGAACCCGATCCGTACTCGCCGGGGACGACCGCGCTACCCAGATACCCAGTCGGGGCCACGCGCGCGAGACGCCGGTTCACCGTGAACGCCCGCGACGCCGCCGCGTGCCAGTCGGCGGGCACCGTCCGGCTCCGCTCGGTCAGCTCCGAGCTGTCGCCCGGATCGGGTCGCACGAGGGCCGTGACGACCGTCTCTTCGCCGTCGGCGCCGAGGGAGGAGTCGACGCCCAGGAGACGGCTCACCCCGAGGGCGGAACCCCCGGCGACGAGGGTCCGAAGGAGTGTCCGACGGCCGACACGCTCGGTGGCTGACGTCGTCGCTCGATCGTTCGTCTCAGTCATCGATGTCCCCGACCGGTCCGTCGCCCGAGGGCGACGGACCGTGACCGCCGACAACTAAGCCCCGGCCGAGTATTCCCGTTGGCCTTGCACGTGCCGGGTCGTGGGTGTCGGTCCACTAACCCCACCGAGGTCGCCGTCAGTGGGACCGATCCTCACCCGGCTCGCCCGACTCAACCGCCAAGGAAGTCGCGTCTGACCTGCTCGTCGGCGAGTAAGGCCTCGCCGTCGTCCTCGTACCGGTTGCGCCCCTGGACCAGCACGTACCCCCGGTCACACCGCCGGAGGGCTTCTTTCGCGTTCTGTTCGACCATCAGGACGGCCGTGCCGGCCTCGTTTACCACGTCGACGCGGTCGAACATGTCCTCGACGAGGTCCGGGGCGAGCCCGGCGGAGGGCTCATCGAGCAAGAGCAAGTCGGGATCGAGCATCAGCGCCCGCCCCATCGCGACCATCTGCTGTTGGCCGCCGCTCATGCTACCTGCCTTCTGGTCCTGGCGTTCTTCCAGGATCGG
>PUPA01000206.1 GCA_003552885.1 Natrialbaceae archaeon | reverse complement strand
CCCACGCGAGTTCGCCCGCCCGGAGGAGCCGTTCGCCGATCCGACGCCGGCCCGCGTCGGTCGAACGGCGGGGAAAAGGAAGCGCTGATGAGCCTCTGGAGTGAGCGTCCCGACATGGCCTCCTGGAACCGGGACTTCGCGAGCGGGCTGATCGTGATCGGCCCCATCCTCGTCACCCTCTACATCATGTACTGGCTCTACGGGCTCATCGCGGGGATGACGCCGGGGCTCATACTCGATTCCGACGCCCTCAGGCCGTTGATCCCGGGAGACACCGGACAGGCGATCCAGACGCGCGAACAGCTCGCCCAGTTTCTCCGCGTGGTGGTGACGCTGACGGTCCTGATCATCCTCACCCTCTCGGTCGGCTACCTCATGCGGACGACGGCCGGCGGGCTCGTCGAGCGGCTCGTCGACGACGTCGCCAACCGGGTGCCCGTCGTCCGCGTCGTCTACAACGCCTCGAAGATGGCCGCCGAGACCGCCCTCGGCGAACAGGACTCCCTCCAGACGCCGGTGAAACTCGAGACCTGGCACGGGTTGCGGATGACCGCGTTCAAGACCGGAAAGAAGACCGAGGACGACCGCGAGGTACTCTTTTTGCCGACCTCGCCGAACATCACCACGGGCTTCGTGATCGAGGTCGAGCCCGACCGGATCACCGAGCTCGACGAGGACGTCGAGGAGGCGCTGACGCGGGTGTTGAGCGCCGGCTTCGGCGACTCCGAGCGCAACCGGGGGATGGACGCCGGCGTGCCGATCGACGTCGTCGACGAGCGGGCCGAACGGTCACCGGCCGAGAATCGAGCGCGTGACTGATCGCGGACCGAACCCCCACGACCGATCAGACGTACGTGAACCACTCCTCGTAGCCGTCGACCCGTCCCTCCACGACGTCGAAGAACGTCGACTGGATCTCCTCGGTGACGGGGCCACGCGAGCCCGAGCCGATCTCGTTGTCGTCGACCGACCGGATCGGCGTCACCTCGGCAGCGGTGCCCGAGAAGAAGAGCTCGTCGGCGGTGTAAAGCTCCCCGCGGCTGAGCTGGGCCTGGTCGTAGACGGTGTACCCCAGATCCCGGGCGATCTCGATCACGCTCCGGCGGGTGATGCCGTCGAGGTTGCTCTGGGAGAGTCCGGGGGTGTAGACCTCGCCGTCGCGGACCAGAAACAGGTTCTCGCCCGGCCCCTCGGCGACGTACCCCTCCTTGTTGAGCAAGATCGCCTCGAGGTAACCGTTGCCTTTCGCCTCGAGGCTCGCCAGGACGCTGTTGACGTAGGTGCCGGTGGTCTTGGCGTTGGTCGGGATCTGGCTCGAGGCGTACTTGCGCCAGGAGGAGACGGCGACGTCGACGCCCTCCTCGATCGCCTCCTCGCCGAGGTAGGCCCCCCAGGGCCAGACGGCGACGGCGACCGAGACCGGACACTCCCCGGGATCGAGCCCGAGCATGTCGTAGCCGTAGAACGCGATCGGTCGGATGTAACACGACTCGAGGTCCTGGCGGCGGATCAGCTCGGTCGTCGCCTCGGTGAGCTCCGCGGGTTCGTAAGGGATCTCGATGTCGTACGGTTTCCCGGAGTCGTACAGCCGCTCTAGGTGTTCGTCCCACCGGAAGATCGCCGGCCCGTCCTCGGTGGCGTAACACCGGACGCCCTCGAAGACGCCCGTTCCGTAGTGGAGGGCGTGGCTGAGCACGTGGACCTGTGCGTCCTCCCAGTCGACGAACTCCCCGTCCATCCAGATCGTGTCGACGTCCATCTCGTCGAATCCCATAACCCCGCCCACGGAGGCCTGGCTAATGAACGTTCTCGATTCCCCGGCTCGAGGCGGCAGTCGGTCGGTTCCCGGCCCGCAGAGTCCCCCCGGTGACGGCTCGCACGGCCACGAACGTTATATATCTCGAATGAGGATTGCTACTGGACCGACGGGGCCGTAATCATGAGTAACGTCGCACTGGCGGTTCGGGAAGCGGTGGAGTCCAGCCCGTCGTCGGCCGCGGTCGTCGACGGCGAGAGCACCTACAGTTACCGCGAGCTCTGGATCGCAGCCGGGAAGTTCGCCGGCGGGCTCCGGGAGTTCGACGTCGGAACCGGCGATGCGGTCGGCATCTCCCTGGAAAACGGCCTCGAGTTCGTCGTCGCGCTCGTCGGAACGCTCCGTAACGGGAGCATCCCCATCGTGGTCTCGCCGGACGCGGAGCCGGCCGACCGGAACGCGGTCTTCGAGGGCTCCGGGGTCGCGGTCGTGATCGTCCGCGACGACGCGGTGAGCTCAGTGCTCGGGGCGAGCCTGGGGCTCGACGCGGTTGTCCACGTCGGTGGGGAGGAGAACCTCGGCGTCCCGTACGAGGAGTTCGTCGACACCGACGGCCTCTATGACTTCTGGGAGACGTTCAAACGGGAGCCGACCGACCCCGCGCTGGCCGTCTACGGCTGGCTCCGGGCCGACGCCACCGCCGGCGCCGAGTACAGCCACGAGTCCGTCGCCGCGAACGTGCGGGCGGTCCGGGAGACGGTTCCCGGCGGCCTCTCGGAGGGTGACGGACAGCTCGCCGCCATGCCGGCGTACCACCCGTTCTCGTTGCTCCCCGTGTTGCTCTCGACGCTCGTCGCCGGCGGCACCTACCGCGTGCTCCGGCCGGTGACCCTCGGGGCGACGGTCGACGCCCTCGAGTCCGGCTCGGTGACCGTCCTCATGCTGGCCGAGCCGATGCTCGCCCAGCTAGCCGGCGCCGGACCGCTCGCGGAGGCCGACCTCTCGGCCGTCCGTGCGGTGGGCTGTCTCGGCGACCGGTTTCCGGCGGGCGCCCGCGAGCCCCTCCGGGCGGCGGGCTGTGAGCGGTGCTTCCAGCTGATCGGCCAGCCCAGAACCGCACCCGCCCTGGTGGCGGCCGTCGACGACGTCGGCGACGGCGTGCTCGGCCGGGAACTGCCGGGCTGTGAGCTGCGCGTCGTCGGCCCCGACTTCGGCGAGCGGCCGCCGGTGCCGGCCGACGCAGACGGCGTGCCCGAGGGCTGTCGCGGCGAGCTCGTCGTCTCCGGCCCGTCGACTGCGACGTACGGCCGCTCGGTGGACGCGGTCACGGACCTCGACGGCGAGCGGTGGTACCACACCGGCTTGCGGGCGTATCGTGGAACGGATGGGCTCCTCTATGAGGCCGGCTGAACGGCCGCCGGCAGCCGTGAGCGACGCCGGGCTACCCCAGCCGCTCGAGGACGTCCCGTCCCTCGAGGTAGGCGAGCCCGTGGCGGTCGGCGTAGGCGCGGGCGTCGGCGGGGGAGAGCGCCCTACCGCTGTGGTCGTCGAGCATCTCACAGACGACGACCGCCGGCGGGAGCTCCGCGGCCGCGGCCAGCGCGAGCCCGAGCTCGGTGTGGCCCTCACGGCTCTCGAGCAGCCCCGGGGCACCCTTCAGCAGGTGGACGTGGCCGGGGATCCGAAACTCCGCGGCGAACTCCGTCTCCCCGGGGGCGGCCGCGGCCGCGGCGAGCGCACGGATGGTCAGCGAACGGTCCTCGTCGGTGATCCCGGTGAACGTCTCCCGGTGGTTGACGGGCAGTGAGAACGACGACCGCTCGTCGTAGGCGAGCTCGCCCTCGACCGTCGCGGGGTGGTCGACGGCCTCCGAGAAAAACGGCAGCCCGAAGCGCTCGGCGACCTCGTGGCCGAGGGCCACACAGATCAGCCCGCCGGCGTCGTTACGCAGGTGAGCGACCGCGGGCGGGTCGACCGCGCTCGCGTGGTAGATCAGGTCGGTCTCGCCCTCGCGGTCGGCCGCGTCGTGGACCAGGATCGGCTCGCCGACACGCAACCCCTCGAGTGCGCGCTCTATCCCCGCCACGCCGGTCGGTTTCCTCGTCATCTCAGTCGTCCCCGACGCGGACGGTCAGCGGGTCGTCGTCCTCGAGTCCGAGGGCGTCTCGGAGCTTCTCGGGGGCGATCAGCTCGAGCTGGTCGTCGTCGTGGTGGGTTCGGTCGGGTGCGATCACGTGGGCGCCCTCGTACCACCCGCCGTCGGCCGCCTCGACCCGCGCGGGGTAACACACCGCCGGGCCGTAGGTACGCTCGTCGTCCTCCCAGCCGTCGATCGGGACCTCCTCGAGGGAGTCGATCGCGCGTCGGCGACGCGTGCTGTCGTCGTCGAGTTCGACGTTGAGCGTGCCGGGAAACGGCTCGTACCCCAGCCGGTCGAGGAACTGTCGCCGGTAGCCGGGCAGGGAGATGTAGTGACGTCCTTCGCCCATTCCGCCGGTGATCGTCCCCTCGAGGCGGATCGCCTCGCCGTCCTCGAAGAGTCGTCGGTACTGTTCGTACTCCGCGTGGAGGGCGCGCTCTCCGGCGTCGGTGACGGCCACCCACTGGCCGTCGCTGACCGTCTCACGTTCGAGCAGGCCGGCGCCTTCGAGACGCTGGAGCCGACGGGAGGCCGTCTGGCTCGAGGCGTCGAGGCGCTCGGCGAGCGCCGCACACGAGATCTTCGTCTCCCCCGTCAGCCCACCATCGAGGGCGAGCAGCCTGAGCGCGGCGAGCTCGTCGTGGCCGACGGACGACGGCGTAGCAGTAGACATAGCTACGGGTTCGGGCTACCCGGTGAAAAGCGTATCGTATGTGATATGCGTAACAAAACTGTTACGGAGTCGCGTCGCGTTCGGTTTCCACCTCGGGGTTCGGGGGGCGAGACAAAAACCCATCGCTCAGAGCTCGCGGGCGACGTACCTCTCGATCCGTTCGACGAGCCCCTCGTCGTAGGTCCAGAACGCGTCCCACACCCGGGGCTCGGTCTCGAGGGCGACCAGTGCCGCACCTTCGTCCGTTGGGTCGTCGGGTCGGAAGACGACGAACCACGACCGCCGGTACTCCTCGTCGTCCCCGCCGTGGACGACGACGTCGAGGGCGGGGATCCGGTCGGCGACGCCGTAGACGTGGACGTCGACCGCCGTCGCCGCGAGCTGCTCGTAGACCTCCCTGGTCCCGATCTCGTCGTCGAGCCGGGAGAGCCGCTGGAACGACGACCGGAGGACGCCTCCTTTCGCCTCCCAGGCCAGCCGCTCTATGTACCGAGAGATGACGATCAACAGTAACTTTTCGTTGTGGGCGAGCGGATACCCACGCAGCGTGAACCGGAACTCGTCGAGTCCGGCGAGCACGTCGGGCAGCTCGACCTCCTCGAGCCCGCGGGCGCCGGTGATGAACAGATCCGAGTTGATCGCGAGGATCGCGTCGTACAGCTCCGACAGCGCCGAGGAGGCGACGCCCCGCCCGTCCTCGAGCAGGAGCACCGACTTTTCCCCGGTGGCTGTGGCGGGGTCGGCGGTGACGGTGACGCCCCCGTCGCCGAACGTCTCCGCGAGCATCCCCTCGAGGATGCCGTCGGTCTCCTCGCCGACCACCGCGACGGTGCAGTCGGGTACGTCGGTTCGATCGATGAACCGT
>PUPA01000166.1 GCA_003552885.1 Natrialbaceae archaeon | reverse complement strand
TCGTCGGCGGAGGCGGCGACGGTCTCCTCGGCTCCGTCGTCCGGCTCCTCCTCGTCGGGTGGCTCGACGCCGGCCAGCGTCGCGGCGAGCCGGCGGTAGGCCAACGCGGCGGGTGACTCCGGCTCGGCGACGACCAGCGGCGTGCCGGCGAAGACGCTGTCCCGGACCGCCGGATCCTCGGGGACCTCCGCGAGCAACTCGACGCCCAGCCGGTCGGCGATCGCGCCCGAGGAGACGCCGTCGTCGTGGACGCGGTTGAGCACGAGCCCCGCGACGGTGCCGCCGGCGCGGTCGGTCAGCTCGACGGTCTTTTTCGTGTCGTGGACGGCCGCGGGCTCGGGCGTGGAGACGAGGACGACGGCGTCGGCGAGCCCGAGTGGCAGGACGGTCTCGTGGCTGACTCCCGCCCCGACGTCGAGTAAGACGCGGTCGACTCCCTCCCGGAGCCGGTCGACGACGGCCGCGAGCGCCTCGGGGGACGTCCGGGCGTACTCCTCCAGGGTCGTCCCGCTCGGCACCGCCACGAGGTCCTCCGCGAGCCGGTAGGTGGCATCTTCGACGGCGGCCTCGCCGGCTAACACCTCGTGGAGGGTCGTCGTCTCCGCACGTAGGCTGACGAACCCCGCCAGGTTCGCCATGCCCAGGTCGGTGTCGACGACGGCCACGCGCTCGCCCGCGGCGGCGATCGCGGCACCGAGGTTCACCGTCGCGGTCGTCTTTCCGACGCCACCTTTCCCGCTCGCGATGGCGTACACGGTCTTCCCGGACATGCTCGGTCGTGGTGAACAGTGTGACGGCTGGTACTTAAATCGGTAGCACCTCCGGCCGACCGTGCCTGCCGGTCGGCACCGGGAGTCGTCGCGGCCCCGCCGTGTCAAAGGATACTTACCCGCGGCAGCGTTCTGTACGGGCGATGAGCCAGCAGGGCGACCAGGAGGCTTCCGACCGGAAGAAATACGAGTTCCGAAAGGTCATCGAGGACCTGAGGCAGTTCGAGGGGTCGGGGACGCAGCTGGTCACGATCTACGTCCCCGAGGACCGCCAGGTCAGCGACGTCGTCGCCCACGTCACCCAGGAACACAGCGAGGCGTCGAACATCAAATCGAAGTCCACCCGGACGAACGTCCAGGACGCGCTGACGAGCATCAAAGACCGGCTGCGCTACTACGACACGTTCCCCCCCGAGAACGGGATGGTGCTCTTCTCGGGAGCCGTCGACTCCGGGGGCGGCCGGACCGAGATGGTCACGAAGGTCCTCGAGAGCCCACCCCAGCCCGTCGAGTCGTTTCGGTACCACTGTGACTCCGACTTCCTCACCGATCCCCTAGAGGAGATGCTCGCGGACTCGGGGCTGTACGGGCTGATCGTCCTCGACCGCCGGGAGGCGAACGTCGGCTGGCTGAAGGGCAAACGCATCGAGGCCGTCAAGTCCGCCTCCTCGCTCGTCCCCGGGAAACAGCGCAAGGGAGGACAGTCCGCCCAGCGGTTCGCCCGGCTGCGTCTCGAGGCGATCGACAACTTCTACCAGGAGGTCGCCGGAATGGCGAACGAGCTGTTCGTCCCCAAACGCCACGAGATCGAGGGCGTCCTCGTCGGCGGCCCCTCGCCGACCAAAGACGAGTTCCTGGACGGCGACTACCTCCACCACGAGATCGACGACGCGGTGATCGGCAAGTTCGACGTCTCCTACACCGACGAGTCCGGCCTTCGGGAGCTCGTCGACGCCGCCGAGGACGCCCTCGCCGACGCCGAGGTGATGAAGGACAAACGGGAGATGGAGCGGTTCTTCGGGGAGCTCAACGCCGGCGAGCTCGCGACCTACGGCTTCGAGCAGACCCGCGAGAACCTCGTGATGGGCGCCGTCGATCGGCTGCTCATCAGCGAAGACCTCCGGAAGGACGTCGTCGTCTACGACTGTTCGGAGTGTGGGGCGACCGACTACGAGGTGATCGACCGGCGAAAGGCCACGCCCTCCCACGACTGTACGGAGTGTGGCGCCGCGGTCACCGCCGGCCCGGACGACCGCGAGGACGCCATCGAACACCTGATCGGGATCGCCGAACAGCGGGGCACCGAGACGAAGTTCATCTCGACGGACTTCGAGAAGGGCGAACAGCTCTACAACGCCTTCGGCGGCTTCGCCGGCATCCTCCGGTACGACACCGGAATCTGATCGGCCCGCGGAGTATTTCTCCGCCCGCCCCCAAACCCCACGGAGTGACACGGGCCGTCCTCGCCGTCTGCCTGCTCGCGTTGCTCGCCGGCTGCAGCGGCGCAGCCGGGGACGCCACGGGCGACCGCGAGCCCTACGAGGTGGCCGAGCCGGTCGAGGTCGATGGGGCCGGCGCCTTCCCGGCCGACGGCACCGTCGACCTCGAGGCGCTGGCGGAAGGACACCGGTCGGCCGCCGACGGAACCTCCTACACATACCGGACCGAGCGGCTCGTACTCGAGGCGGACGGCTCGGTCGCAAGCACCTTCGAGCTCTACGTCGAGCGCGACCCGACGTTCCAGGGCATCCTCTCGGCGGATCACCAGGAACGGATCTACGTCTACGCCCCCGGCCACGAGAAGGTCGAGGAGCGCTGGCTCGAGGACGAACGCACGCTCACGCGAACCGAACGTCCGGACGGCTCCGTGACGTACATCGATGGCGGCTACGCCGGGCCGTTCGGGGACGAGCCGTCCCACGTGTTCGAGGCGCTGTCGATCGTCGAGGAGACGACCGTCCGGGAGGTCGACGACGGCCGCCTGATCGAGGGTCGCGGGGTCGAGGGCGAAACCACGTTCGAGGACGACTACACGGTCGAGGTCCTCGTCCGCGAGGACGGGCTGATCGCCAGCTACGACGTCGAGGGGGCCGTCGCCGGTCTCGACGGCGAGCTCCGGTTCGTCGACAGCGGGACGTACACGGACGTCGGCGAGACGAGCCCCGATCGCCCCGACTGGACGGCCGAGGCGCTCGAAACGCTCGACGGCGAGGGCGAAGCCGGTGAGGGTGAAGGGGGAGTCGGCGACGGTGAAGGGGGAGTCGGCGACGGTGAGGGGGAAGCGTGACCGACTGGTCGGCTAGTACAGCATGTCCTCGAGCTGGTGGCGCCGGCGTTCGAGGTCGATCGCGGGTTCGACCGACCGGTCGGCGATCAGCCGGTCGATCGCCAGAAGCGGGTCGGCACCGCCCCGTTCGACCGCTTCGAGGGCGGCCTCTATCGCCCGACGGTTCGTCGCCAGGGACTCACAGAGCCAGAGACAGAGCGCGAGGGGGACCGCCGGAGCCGGCCGAGTGGGGAACGCCTCGCTCACCCGCTGGAACGCGGGGTCGGCCGGTGGCTCGTCCGCGGTCGGTTCGACGGTCAGACAGCGGGTACAGATCGCGGCCGCCTCCACCGTCTCGGGGGCGAGCTCGCGGTGTTCGGCGGGGATCGCGAACCGGACGGTCGCCCCTCCACACGCCGGACAGGACATTCAGTCGTCGCCCGTGACGGCTACTCGTTCGCGTTCGGCCTCGCGCTCGGCGCGTTCGTCGCTTTCTTCTTGCTCTTTTTTCTCTTTGATCTTTTTCAGCCGGAATATCTCCTCGCGCTCTTGTTCCTCGAGTTTCTGCTCGATGTACGCCTGGTTCTCGTAGAGTTCGGGCAGCAGCTTGAACTCGAGGGCGTTCACGCGCCGTTTCGTGGTTTCGATCTCCTCGAGCATCTTCTTCATCGCCGTCTCGACCTCCGCGGCGAGGATGATGCTCTCGAGGAGGTCCTCGTAGGCTGCGGCCGCCTCGTCGATCCGGGCGGAGGTGCCGAGGACGCCGTAACCACGCTGATCCAGGCTCTTCGAGACCCGCGAGGACTCGATCTGGGGGACGACGACGCCCATGATGTTTTTCGCCTCGGTGGTGATCTCGGGGTGGTCTTCGAGGGCCGCTGCGGCCCCACGAACGGCGACGTCGCCTTCCATCGCGCGGGCCATGTTGATCCGTCGCTGGGCCCGCTCGTAGTCGTCCTGGAGGTCGGATCGGACGTCCTGGGCACGGTCGAGGATGTCCATGAACTCCATGATCAGCCCGTCGCGTTTCTTCTCTAGGGTGCCGTGGCCCCGCTCGGAGAGGTCGATGCGGTCTTCGATCTGCATCAGCTCCTTGCGGGTGGGCTTTACGTCCTTGGCCATCTCGTGGCGACGTTGCGCTCGCAGTCGGATAACTGTTTAGGAACTCCCGGGCGACACCGCTCGCGGTCACCGTCACGGCGTCGAAAAGCGACGAAGGTCGGCCGTTCCGGGCGCCCCGGCGCGGCCGACCCTCGAATAGGTCCCCGCTGACGCTTCGGCCCTCCAAGCGAAGCGTCGAGTTATCCTGACCGTGCCAGAGACTTAAACGTTTTCACGTCGGCCCGAAACTGTCGGAACGCTGTAATACCTGGCGCCCGTCGAGTGAGAGCCCGGGGGGCCGTCACTCGGGTTTCAGTCCCTCGTCCTGGACGCGCATGACGGCCTCGCCGTCGGCGAGGTTCGGCGCGTCGACCAGCCGGACGATCCGTTTGTCGCCTTTGGACTTCCGGAGGTACATCCGGAACGTCGACTTGTGGCCCAGGATGTTCCCGCCGATCGGTTTCGTCGGGTCGCCGAAGAAGGCGTCCGGGTTCGAGGTCACCTGGTTCGTGACGATCACCGCGGCGTTGTAGAGGTTGCCGACCTTGTCGATGTCGTGGAGGTGTTTGTTGAGCTTCTGCTGGCGGTTGGCGAGCTCGCCACGGCCGACGTACTCCGCACGGAAGTGGGCGGTCAGCGAGTCGACACAGAGCAGGCGGACGGGGTACTCGCCGTCCTCGTGTTCGCCCGCGAGCTCCTTTGCTTTCTCCGCGAGCAGCATCTGGTGGTTGGAGTTGAACGCCTTCGCGACGTGGATGTGCTCGAGTATCGAGTCGACGAGCGCTTCGAGGGCCGCCTCGTCGTCGGCTGTCCCCTCTATCTCCCGGTCTTCGAGGGCGGCCTCGATCGCCTCGTCGGGGAGCCCACGGACCATGTCGTCGATCCGCTCGGGTCGGAACGTGTCCTCGCTGTCGATGAAGATACACGAGCCGTGGAGACCGCCGACCTCCTTCGGGAGCTGGACGTTGACCGCCATCTGGTGGGTGACCTGGGACTTCCCGGAGCCGAACTCGCCGTACACCTCCGTGATCGACTGGGTCTCGATCCCTCCACCCAGCAGCTCGTCGACCTCCGTTATGTGCCAGGAGAGCTTGCCGATCTGGTTTCGCCGTTCTAACACCGTCGAGCCGGTCTCGAAGCCGCCGATGTCGGCGGCGTCGCGGGCCGCACGGACGATGTCACCCGCCGTCGAGTCGCCCACGTCGGCCGTGTTCGACAGCTCCGCGGGGGAGGCCACCGCGAGGCTCTGGAAGGTGTCGTAGCCCGCATCGAGCAGTTTGTCGGCGGTCGCCGGTCCAACGCCCGGAAGCGTCTCGAGATCTACGTCTGGCATACTCGGCCCTTGCGCCGGAT
>PUPA01000123.1 GCA_003552885.1 Natrialbaceae archaeon | reverse complement strand
GTCGAGGCGTCCTCGAAGACGTCCTCGGCGGCGATCACCTCCGTCAGCTCGCCGTCGAACTCCCCGCGTTTGATCGCCAGAGCTGCGTCGGGATCTACGAGCACCTCGAATCGCGTGCCGTGGGACTCGAGTCGCGCCGTCACCGCCTCGTCGAGCGAGATCATGGCCAGGGGTTCCTCCGCCAGTTAAAAGAGCCTTTCCCGAGACGCTGCGGTTACTCTCCCTCGTCCGAACCCGTCTCCTCGTCGTCCTCGCCCAGATCGAGGAGCTCGCTCTCCTCTAAGTAGCTCTCGATCCGGTCGGCCTCGAACTGCTCGAAGGACTCGGTCTCGACGTCGACGGTCGCCAGGCCGACCTCCTCGGGGAGCAACGAGCCGTCGTTGACCGACGCGAGTGCCTCGAGGGCGAGATCGATGCCGCCGTCGAGGTCGGCTTCGGCCTCGTAGTTGTCCTCGAGGTAGCTCTGGAGGTCCCCGCGGTCGGCGCCGACGGCGAGGGCCTTCCACTCGTACGGCGTCCCGGAGGGGTCGGTCTCGAACAGCCGGGGCTCGCCGTTCTCGACGCCGCCGACGATGAGCGCGACGCCGAACGGCCGGGCGCCGCCGACCTGGGTGTACTGCTGGATGTGGTCTGTGACCCGTTTCGTGAGCGTCTCGACGCCGATCGGCTCGCCGTACCGGAGCTGGTTGACCTGTGCCTGTCGGCGGGCGAAGTCGATCAGCTGGCGGGCGTCGGCGACGTGGCCGGCGCTCGCGACCCCCACGTGGTCGTCGGCCTTGTGGATCTTCTCGACGCTCCTGTTCTCCAAAAGCGGCGAGGGGATCCGCTTGTCGACGGCCAGCACGACGCCGCCGGCGGTCTTGACACCGATGCTGGCGGTGCCACGTTTGACCGCCTCGCGGGCGTACTCCACCTGATAGAGCCGGCCATCGGGGGAGAAGATAGTGATGCCGCGGTCGTACGCCTGCTGTTGGGCTTGTCCCTGCATAGTATCACGCTAGATCGAGGTCCGTCGCGTCGGCGGTTCTCACGTCCGGCCCGCCACGACCGGTGTCGGCGGCGGTGCCGGTGGTTCCGTTTCCGAACACGAGGGTTCTCTCTGTCCGACTTTGCCGTCGGCGTCCTAAATAGTTTACTTACTCGGCCGCCGGTCTCCGGTAGGAGAAGGTTCAAACGCCTCGGAGAGGCTGCGGTCAGCCCGTCAGAAACGTTTCGGTCGCGGCACGGATGGTCCCGCTGACCCCGCGGACGTGGAGGCCGACGGCCACCCCGTCTACCTCGTCGACGCAGGCGATCGCCGCCCGAGCCGGGCCGACCTCCCCGCGACGGGCCCGGACCAGCGCCTCCCCCGAGCCGTTCGAGAACCGAAACCGGACGACGGTCAGGTCGGCGTCGGCGCTCCCGGGATCGCCGAGCAGGTTCTGGGCGGCGTACCACAGCTCCCGCTGGAACGCCCGCCGGCCGACGTCCCCACCGGCGGTCTCGACGCCGACGGCGAGATACCGCCAGCGAGGCCGGAGGTGTTTGGGGAGGTGTCTCATCGGGACCGTCCGGCGGCGAACACGCCGGCTCCCGCCCCGGGACCCGGGAGGACCCCCCCGCAGACGGCGGCGTTCGCGTCGAGTCTCGCCGGACGTGCACTCGCGTCACTCATGGCGGCCACGTTCGACCCCGGGCTCGATGAACGACTCGGAGGCGATCCGGCGGTTCCGGGCGGCGAGACGCCCCCACTCGGTCAACCCGCGTTCGATCCACGGCCCACCGACGCCGAGGCGGTCGCCGAGCGCGGCCAGCTCCCGCGGCGCCCGGAGCTGGAGGGGGTCGGTCGGACCCGCGCTCACGACGTACGGGGCGTCGTAGTAGTCGACGAGCTCGCCGAGTTTGCGAAGCGACTGGAGGTGACGGACCCGGCGGCCACCGCTGGCCCGGAGGACCGGCGCGAGGTCGAACTCGATCCGGACGCCGTTTTCGGCGGCCGCCCGGACGAGCACGTGGTTCAGGTCACCACGCCCCGCGGTCGGGCGGGCCAGCACGTCGACCCGGTCGTCCTCGACGGCGTACCGGTTCGTCCGGTTCGTCCCGCCACGAACGACGACGAGCGTCCGCGAACTCCGATGGGCGTCGACCGCCCGCCGCGCGGCGTCGGGGCCGTCCGCGTCCACCTCGACCCCGTCGACGACGTCGATCGGGGGATCGCCGGCCAGGTCGGCGGGGGCCTCCGGTGAGCCCCTGGCGACCAGGCCCGAAAAGCCGTAACTCGAGGCCGTAGAGGCGAACGACTCGAGGGCACCGTCGCCTGCCGGCCGGGCGTAGACCGCCTCGTACATGTGCGCCCCGACGGGGGGCGGAGACTTGGTGGTTGCGCTCGGACTCAACCGAGGATCGACTGGGCGACGGTGGCGAGCTCGCCGTTGTCGGCCTCCCGGAGGCGGTCGTCGCCGATCTTCAGCCGCAGGCGGGGACGGCCGACGTCGATGGGGACCTTCTCGGTGTCGAGCAGGCCCATGTCCTCGAGTTTGGTCTTCGTCCGGGAGAAGGTGGCCTTGCTGGCGATGCCGACGTCCTCACCCCACTTGCTGATGTCGTACAGCAACGCCTCGTTTTTGCCCGCGACGAGCAACGAGATCGTGACCTCATCGAGCCCGTCGCCGTCGCCACGGGCGGTCTCGAGGGAGTCGAGGATCGCGGTGAAGTCCGCCTCGGCGTCGGGGCCGATGTCGGCGGCGAGGCTCTCTTTCACCTCCGAGATCGGCGGTGTCCGGAGGTTGAACGGTTCGGCGTCCTCCCACCGGCGTTCGTAGGCGCCGACGGCCGCGTCGACGAACGCCCCGTCGTCGGCGACCAGCCCGCCGATGCGATCGCCGGCGTGGACGACGGCGACGACGTTCGCGTCGGTCACGAGCAGGGAGTTCTCGGGGGGCTCCCCGAGGGTTCGAACTCCGAGGACGCCGTCGGCGATGAGGTCGGCCGCGTTGCCGGCGACGATGAAATCGTCCATCACGTCTTTGAGCGTCCGTTCGTCGGCGAGCATCCTGACCGTCGGCAGGGCCCCCTCGAAGGAGGTTGCGACGTCGACGAACTCCTCTATCGCCTCCGCGGAGGGGTTCACCACGTAGACGTCCCCGTCGGCGTCGGCGAGGACGGCCTGGAGGATATCCTCGATCCGGCGGTCGAGTAAATTCGAACTCATGATTACACAGTACTCAACGACGTATGTGTATTTAATTTTGTTGGACGGGGAGGCCGCGGAAGTTATAATCACGGGCGATCCCGGGGTACGTTTGCCCGAGTGCGGTTCCCGAGGGGAGGGTCGGCCCTTGCCGCGGGGGAAGCGATCATGTTCCCCACGGCCTAGTCGTGTGGTATGGTTCACCACTCGCTCGAGGACACCATAGACAGGCTCGATCGATCGGGAACCGACCACCTCGAACTGTTCGACCTCGAGGGGGCGACCGTCGAGGTCGGCCGGTACCCCGCCGGCGATGACGTCCCGAAAAACCCCCACACCGAAGACGAGATCTACCAGATCGTCTCCGGAGCCGGGAAGATCCGCGTCGGCGACGAGACGCACGCGGTCGGTCCCGGCGACATCGTCTACGTCGAGCGCGGGGTCGAACACGACTTCTTCGACGTCGACGAGGAGATCGTCGCCCTGATCACGTTCCTCTCGGCCGAGCCGAGCTCGTACTCGATCCGGGAGACAGAGGGGTGATCAGGCGCCCGCCCTCGCCTCGAGGAGGGCGTCGTGCAGCGAGCCGGCGAGCTCTTCGGCACGGGAGCGCTCGCGGGCCTCGGCGTAGACGCGAACGAGCGGCTCCGTGCCGCTCGGGCGGGCGAGCACCCACGCGTCGCCGTGGTCGAGCCGGTAGCCGTCCCGGGTGTTGAGCGCCGCGTCCGACGCCTTGGCGTGGTTGGCCGCCGCGTCGAGCATCGCATCGCGCTCGGCTGTCGAGCCGTACTCGACGTTGTGCCGGACGTTCGCGTAGCCGTCGTACGGTGCCACGAGCTCGCTGACCGGCCGGTCGGCCACGAGCTCAAGGAACTTGCCGGCCGTGAACGCCCCGTCCCGAGAGAGCCGGTACTCGGGGAAGAAGATCCCCCCGTTGCCCTCGCCGGCGACCGGCACCCGACGGCCGTTCGCCTCGAGTTCGCGGATGCGGGTGATGATGTTCGTCGAGCCGATCGGCGTGAGCTCGATCTCCGCGCCGGCGTCGGCGACGACGTCGACGAGCCGCTGGGAGACGTTGACCGCCGAGACGGTCGTGTCGCCGGCTTCGAGCTCGGCCGCCGCGAGCGCGGCCAGCGCCGCGTCGCCCTCGACGTACGAGCCGGACTCGTCGAAGAAGATCGCCCGGTCGGCGTCGCCGTCGTGGGCGACCCCGACGTCGGCGTCAGAGGCGCGGACGAGCCGCCCCAGCCCCGCGAGGTTCCCCGACACCGGCTCCGGATCCCGCCCCGGGAACCGGCCGTCGGCCTGGGCGTTGACGGTCACGACCCGACAGCCCAGCTTCCGGAGGAACGCGGGGCTGGTCAGCGAGCCCGCACCGTGGCCGGGGTCGAGAGCCACCGTCAGGTCGGCCGCGGCGATCCGGTCGCGGTCGAGCGAGCCGAGCGCGGCCTCGACGTACTGTCTGCGGACGCCCTCGACCTCCCGAACCCGGCCCGTCTCGTCCCAGCGTGCGGTCGCGAACGTCCCCTCGAGCAACACGTTCTCGACCCGTTCGAGCGCCGTGATCGAGAGTTCGACCCCGTCGGGGCCGGCGAGCTTCACGCCGTTGTACTGTGGGGGGTTGTGTGAGGCCGTGATCACCATCGCCGGGACGCCCTCGCTCTCGGCGTACAGCTGTGCGGCCGGCGTGGGGACGACCCCGATCCGGTCGACGTCCACCCCGACGCTCGCGAGCCCGCTCGAGGCCGCGTCGGCGAGCATCCGACCGGTCCGACGCGTGTCCCGACCGACGGCGACCCGCTCGACCCCCCAGGCCGTCCCCGCGGCCTTCGCCACGCGCAGGACGAACCCGGGCGTCAGCTCCTCGTTTGCGACCCCCCGCGTCCCGCTCGATCCGAACACTTCCATCGTCCCGTACTGTGACTGGATCACCCAAAGTGGTTCCGACCCGGCCGCGTCGCCCGCCGGCCGCCCTGAACCCCCCGTTCGCCCTCGAAGCCGCCGTGACCGATCAAAAGGCTCTACTCGAACACGACCAGGACGACCTCCGTCGCGGCCGACTCGGGGTCGCCTCTGGGAGCGGTGGATCGGACCCCCAGTCCCCGAGCCACCCACCGCCACACCCGCGATCGGTCGCCGAGTTCGGCATATGCGTCTGCGATCCCTGCTGGGTCGAGCTCCGCCCGTCCGGTCACCTCGATCGGTCGACCGGCGATCCAGAGGGTCGCCGGGTGGCCACCGCGGAAGTTCTTCCACCAGTCGGTCGCGTTCCGGTCGGTCGTCGCGACGATCGACTCCCCCAGCCGTCCGTAGATCACCGGCGTCGTTAT
>PUPA01000020.1 GCA_003552885.1 Natrialbaceae archaeon | reverse complement strand
GATCTCCTCCCGCCGGAAGCCGTGGTCGTCGTCGACCGGTTGCAGTTCGCGATCAAGGCGGCGTTCATCGGCGGCTGTCTCGGCTTCGGCGTCGGCCTCGCCGTCGCCCCGTCGCCGGCTTCGGCGGCCGTCGTCGGGCTCACGACGACGGTCGTGATCGCCGTCGGCCTCTACCGGCTGCTCGTGGTCCTCGGCCGGCGGGTTGAGGCGAGAAGCCGGCCCGCGTCCGTCCGCGGGACCGATCGCGTGGCCGCGGCCGACGGATCGGGAGAGCGAGACGGATGACCGAGTTCCGGCGGGAGCAACGCCGACCGGGGAACTCGCCGGCTCACATCGAGCGGGGCGCTTCGACGCCGAGGACCCCGAGGGCGTTCTCGACCGTGTGCCGCGAGGCGGCCACCAGCGCGAGCCGGGCCGTCCGTAGTTCGTCGTCGGCGTCGAGGACGGGACACTCCCGGTAGAAGGCGTTGAACCGCTCGGCGATCTCGCGGGTGTAGGTGGCGACCTGGTGGGGTTCGAGGTCGTCGGCGGCCTCCTCGATCACCGCCGGGAACCGGGCGATCGTCTCGAGGAGCTCGCGTTCGGCGTCGGTCTCGAGTACGTCGGCGTCGACGGCCGTCGGCATCGACGGATCGTCCGCCCCGGCCGCCGGATCGATCCCCGCTTCCTCCAGCACCCCACAGCAGCGGGCGTGGACGTACGGGACGTACGGAGCCGACTGTGCCTCGAAGTCGAGCGCACGATCCCACTCGAAGGTGATCGCCTTCGTCGGCTGTTTCGAGACGACGTCGTAGCGGACGGCGCCGACGCCGACCTGTCTGGCGATGCGTTCGACGTCCGCGTCGTCGAGCTCGTCGTCGCGGATCCGATCGTCCATGCGGCGTTCGACCTCCTCACGGGCGCGAGCGATCGCCTCGTCGAGTAAGTCGTCGAGGTCGATGCCGGTACCCCGGCGGGTGGACATCTTCCCCTCCGGGAGGTTGACGTAGGAGTAGAGCACCTGCCGGAGCTGGGTCGTGTCGTTGCCGAGCGTCTCGAGGGCCGCCCGGAGCTGTCTCGCCTGGAGCTTGTGATCCTCCCCGAGCACGGTCACCGCGCGGTCGTAGTTCTCGAACTTCCACTCGTGGTGGGCGAGGTCGCGGGTGGGGTAAAGCGAGGTGCCGTCCGAACGCAAGAAGACGAGGTTCTTTTCGATCCCCTCGAACTCGAGCTGCCAGGCGTCGTCCTCGTAGACGGCCCCCTCTACGTCTTTCAGCCGGGCGACGACGTCGTCGGTCGAGCCGTCGCGCATGAAGCGGGTCTCCTTTACGAACTCGTCGAACTCGGCCGGCAGACGGGCGAGACACGCCTTCATCCCCCCGAGTACCCGATCGACGACCTCGCTGACCCGCTCGTAGGCCGCCTCCTCGCCGTCCTCGAGCCCGCGCATGATCCCGTCGATCTCGGCTTCGGCCGCGGCGACCTCCGACTCGTCGGCCTCGTCGAGAAAGCGGTTGCCCCGCCGGTAGTACCGGACGAGGTCGTACTCGGCGCGATCACGGTCGGGCTCGTCCTCGAGGTCGTCCTCCGTGAACGTCTCGTAGGCCCAGGTGAAAACGGCCATCTGCCGGCCGGCGTCGTTGACGTAGTAGTGGCGATCGACGTCGTAGCCGGCGAACGCGAGGACGTTGGCGACGGCGTCGCCGATGATCGGATTCCGGGCGCGCCCGACGTGGACCGGCCCCGTCGGGTTCGCGCTCGTGTGCTCGACGACGACCGACTCCCCGCGGTCGGGCAGCCGGCCGTAGCCGGGATCGGCCGCCGCCGCGAGGGTGTCGGCGAAGTACGCCGGCCCCGGGAGGAAGTTGAGGTACGGCCCCTGTGTCTCGATCGCCGAGACGTACGCCAGCCCCTCGACGTCGATCTCGGCGGCGAGCTCCTCGGCGACCGCCGGCGGCGCCATCCCGAGCTCGCCGGCCAGCCGGAAGGCGACGCTCGAGGCCAACACGGCGTCGACGTCCGCCGGGGGCCGCTCGATTCCCAGGTCGTCGGTCGGCGCGTCGAGCGCGGAGAGCGCCCCCTCGAGGGCCTCCTCGACCTCCACGCGCACGGAGCGGAACATATCCACCGTTCCCGACCGGCCGGTAAAGGAATGTCGGGTTCGGTTGGCGGAGCCTCAGGGGCCAACGGGGAGCTCGGACTCGCAGTCGTATCAGTACTCGGCCACGTGGCCCTCGACGCCGGCCAACTCACCCTGGGGGAGACGCTCTTTCATCGTCTCGACGGTCGCCCGGCTGGCGAACGGCCTCGCCACAGCCCAGACACGCGAACCGTTCGCCCGCGGTCACGTTCGTCAGGGCGACCCCGAAGCGAAGCGTCTAGACGTTCCCGAAGCGAAGCGTCCAGACGTCTCCGGGGCGAAAAACGGTCGCCCGGGACGCTGTGAGAGGTGATAGCTATGCACTACGTTTATTAGCTACGAGGGATTCCATCCGACAATGAGCGACGGTACAGACGGTTCGATCGAGCGCCTCCAGGAGTCACGGGAGCTCGACTTCGAGGCGTTCGACGAGCGGGTCCGGGAGGAAGGGGAGGTGATCAAGGAGGCGCTCGCGGCCGGAACGTTCGACAACGCGGGGTTCGCGATCGGCCTCGAGGTGGAGTTCTACGCCGTCGACCGCGACGGTCACTGGATCCGACGGATCCCTCGGGAGCTACTCGACTCCATCGGCTTCGACCGCGAGCTCGGGCTCCACAACGCGGAGCTGAACGCCTCCGTCCAGCCGTACAACGAGCCCGGCGTCGACGCCTTGCTGAAGGAGATCGAGGCGAAGACGGCGGCCTTCCAGGGCCGGGCGGCCGCGAACGGCCTCAGGCTGGTCAGCGACGGGATGTGGACGATCGGCCCCGAAGACGGCACGACCCGGGAGTACCTCATGGAGGCCACCGAGGGGGAGGGGCTGACGCTGGCGATCAACGTCAGCAACGCGGTCCGGTACCATGGCTTCGCGAGCAGCCGCCGGAAGCTCGTCGGCGAGATCGACGTCCCCGGGGTGAGCCTCGAAGCGGAGAGCCCCGGCCCGGTGAGCCTCACGACCTCGATCCAGCCCCACTACCAGTTTCGCCGGGCCACGGAGCTCCCGGACCAGCTGGCCGCGGCGATCCGTCTCGCCGGCCCGTTGCTCGCCCTCGGGGTCAACTCGCCGTTTCTCCCGCCGGAGCTGTACGACGACCTCTCCGCCGAGACCGTGCTCGCCGCGGGCTACGCCGAAAACCGCGTCCCGATCTACGAGGGGATGATGAACCCGGTCGAGGGACCCCCGAAAGTCAGGTTCCCGCGGGACGTCGGGACGCCCGAGGAGGCCGTCGACCGGATCGTCGAGGACACGGCGATCATCCCGGCGGAGATAGAGGCCGGCGAGCGCTTCGACGACGCGTTCGTCCACTTCAGACACACCCACGGGAGCTACTGGCGGTGGGTCCGGCCGGTGTTCGACGGCGCGACCGAGGCGACGGCCAACGTCCGGATCGAGTTCCGGCCGTTACCCTCCCAGCCGACGCTGCCGGACACCGCGGCGTTCGTCGCCGCCTTCGCCGGCGCGATGACGGCGGTCGCCGAGCGCGATCACCCGATCGGCGAGCTCCCCTGGGAGCGCGCCCGCGAGAACTTCTACGCGGCGGTCCGGGACGGACTCGACGCCGAGCTGACGTGGATCACCGCCGACGGCGAACGGACCGACGAGACGGATCGGCTGTACGCCGACCTCTTCGAGCTCGCGATCGACGGGCTTCGGACGGTTGGCTTTTCGACCGAGCGGGCGACCGGCTGGATCGACCCCCTCCGGGATCGGGCCGATCGCCGCCGAACTCCGGCGTCCTGGAAGCGGGCGGTCGCCGCGGAGGCGCTGGAGGCGGGGGCGAGCCCCGCCGAGGCGATCCGGGAGAGCCAGCGGGCGTACGTCGCCCGCCAGGTCGAGAGCCTCTACGACGGGGGCTTCGCCGACTGGCCCGACCCCTGAGCGGACCGATCACCGGAAGCCGCCGGTCGTCGCCCGCCCCGGAGTCGCCGTGCGGGCGGGCTCGTCGCCGGCCAGCCGGTCGAAGTCGACGTCGTCGAACTCCTCCGGGCGGAGCCCCTCCTCGGCGTAGAGATAAAGCGTCGTCTTCACCACTCCCTGGAGGGTCTGGCCGACCAGATACGAGAGCAAGACCCCGACGAGCACGGCCGCGATGCCGGCGACGGCGACCCCCACAGAGAACAGGAGTCCGCCGACGAGCACGAACGGGAGGACGACCACCAGCGAGACCAGCTGGATCCCCACGAGGCTGATCGGGGCCTCCCCCCAGGTCCGTTTGAACGTGCCCGCACTCCGTTCGAACATCCCGGTCGTCGAGGCTCGCTCGAAGACGATGACGGGAACGACGAAGAACGTCAGCAGCGTCCAGGCGACCCCGAAGAGCGTCCCGAACAGCCTCGCGAGCCGGGAGTCCGAGTTCTCGATGGAGTTGATGACGATCCCCACCGTGGCGCTGATGAGCGCCCAGATCAAAAGCGGGCCCTTAACGTCCCAGGCCGCCGCGAGCCCCGCCCGGAGATCCACCTCCCCGCCTTCCAGCACCGTCCGGGTCTGGTGGACGAGCCCGGCGGTGAAGAACGTGGCGACGAACGTCAACACGAGGTAGATGAGAAAGAGGCCGACGAGTGCGCCCCCCTCCGGGGCGATCGCCATCAGCCCGAAGGTCACCCCGATGAAGACGGCCAGAAACGCCAGCCCGGCGACGCCGCTGACCAGCGGGAACAGAAACAGCTTCGGGTGGTGTCGCATCACCAGGAGGCTGTCTTTCGTCAACACCGCACCCATCTTCACGCGGTCGAGTACGCTCATATCCGGTGCTAACGACGCCATCACTTATGACGATATCGTGCGCCTGACCGTCCCGCCGGTCGATGCGTTCGGTCGATCCGGACGGGGCGGACTCGGTGGACGGATCAGACTCGACGGACAGGGAGACTCGGTGGACGGATCAGACTCGACGGACGGGGAGACTCAGTGGACGGATCAGACTCGACGGACGGGGAGACTCGGTGGACGGGTCGGATTCGACGACGGCCGGGGCGCGACAACGGACCCTACCGGACGTCGAACTCGATCGCCGCCCCCTGCCCGAAGCCGACACACAGCGTCGCCAGCCCGCGGCCGCCGCCACGCTTGCGGAGTTCGTGGATCAGCGTGACCGGCAGGCGGGCGCCCGAGGCCCCGAGCGGGTGGCCGAGCGCGATCGCACCGCCGTTGACGTTGAACCGATCGGGGTCGATCCCGAGCTCGTCGCGACAGTACACCGCCTGGCTCGCGAACGCCTCGTTGAGCTCGACGAGGTCGTAGTCGTCGACCGTCCGGCCCGTCCGCTCTAACAGGCCACGCGTTGCGGGGACCGGTCCGATCCCCATCACCGTGGGGTCGACGCCGGCGACGTGGTTCGAGCCCACGGTCGCGAGCACCTCCAGACCGTGGTCCGTGGCGAACG
>PUPA01000143.1 GCA_003552885.1 Natrialbaceae archaeon | reverse complement strand
TCGTCGCCGAGGAGGCGTCGGTGCCGGTGATGGCCGGCACGGGACATCCCGGACTGCGCGAGACGCTGTCGGCCACCGAGGCGGCCGCCGACGCCGGCGCCGACGCCGCGCTCGTCGTCACGCCCTTCTACTACGATCACGACCAGGAGACCCTCGCGGCGTACTTCCGGGAGGTCGCCGACGCCTCGCCGATCCCGGTGTATCTGTACTCGGTGCCGACGTTCACCGGCGTCCGGCTGACGCCGCCGACCGTCGAACGGCTCGCCGAGCACCCGAACGTCGCGGGGATGAAAGACTCCTCGGGCGACGTCGGCGAGTTCGTCCGGATCGCCCGCCGGACGGCCGAGGCCGACTTCGCGCCGATGGTCGGCAGCGCGAGCGTGCTCGCCCAGGCCCTCGACGCCGGCGCGACCGGCGGCGTGGTCGCGCTCGCGAACCTCGCACCCGCGGCGACGAGCGAGATCTACGAGAGCCACGCCGAGGAGCCCCGGCGTGCGCTGGCGCTCAACGCCCCGCTGGTCGAGCTGAACCGCGCGATCACCGCCACCTACGGCATCGCCGGGCTGAAGTGGGCGATGCGGGCCCGCGGCGCTCCGGCCGGCCACGTCCGATCGCCCCACCGACCGGCCGGCGAGGCGGCCCGCGACCGGCTCGAGACGCTGCTCGAGGAGCTCTGAGCCGGTACACGGGTGGCTACCTCCGTCAGCTACGATCGGCCAGCAGCTCGCTCGCGGTGACGAGCGCCTCCATCTCGACGCCGGCGGCCTCGACGTTCTCCCGACCGCCCTCCTCGCGGTCGACGACGACGAGCGCGCGCTCGACGGTCGCGCCGGCCTCCCGCAGGGATTCGACCGCCTCGACCAGGCTCGTCCCCGTCGTCACGATGTCCTCCAGCACGACGACCTCCTCGCCGTCCTCGAGTCGGCCCTCGATCAGGTTCCCCGTCCCGTACTCCTTGCGTCGCTTGCGTGCGATCACGTAGGGGACGCCGCCGACCACGCTCGTCGCCGCGGCGAGCGGCACCGCACCCAGCGCGACGCCGGCGACTTTCCGGCCGTCGACCCGGTCGGCGAACGCTTCCGCTATCAGCTCCAGACAGCGCGGATCGGTCTCGAAGAGGTACTTGTCGACGTAGTACTCGCTCGTGCCGCCGTGGGAGAGTTCGAACTCGCCGAACCGGACGGCCTCGGCCGCCCGCAGCGCGTCGATGAGCCCCTGGTTCGCCATCGACTCTCACGCCGCGGCGGATCGGCTTAAAAACGCCGCTTCGTGACCATCGTTGCCCGTGTCCGGTCCACCGGTTCGAGCGGCCCGTCCCGGTCGGGCAGTTCGCCTCAGCCGAGCAGCTCGCCGACGGCCTCGAGGGCGGCCTCCCGGACCGCCGCCCGCTCGCCGACGAGAAATTCGAGGTGGCCGTCCCGGCCGCCGACGGCCCGCACGCCCGCGTCGGCCGTCGCCCCGTCGACCAGCCCGCCGAGTTCGCGGACGTCGACGTCGGGGGTCGCCCGCAGGTGGAGCTCGTCCTCGTCGAGGCCCAGGAGGACGAACGGCCCCTCCTCGCGCTCGCGGCGGAACAGCTCGTCGAGCAACAGCCCGGTCGAGGGGAAGTCGAACCGGTGGGTGAACGCGGCCGTGTCGAGAGCGAGGACGGCCACGCCGTCGGCCTCGAGACGCTCGGCGTTCAGCCGGGCGGTCTCGATCTCGGCGTCGAGTTTCGCCCGGAACTGCCCGGAGACGTGGGCCGCGAGGTCGCCCTCTGCGCCCTCGCCGTCGCCGAAGAGCAGGTCGGCGACGAGCTCGCGTTTGTCCTTGTACGACTGGTAGTACGCCTCGAGGGCGACGGCCTCACGGCGCTCTGAGACCGCGGTTTCGTCGTAGCCCGCCTCGGCGGCGAGGTCGACGTACTCCTCGGGCGCTCCCTCCCAGTAGCTGATCGCGGGCAGGTGGGCGAGCTCCCCGCGGACGTCGGCGTTGACGTGGGCCGCGACGTTCGCCGAAAGCGCCGTCGCCGTCACCGTCGCGTCGGGCTCCGTCGGCGTGACGACGACCGAGACCGCGTCGGCGACCGCCCCGTCGGCCGGCGTGTCGTCGATCACCAGCCGGTCGGCGCCGTACACGTCGAGCAGTTCGTAGGCGTCGACGGATTCGGCGGTCGAGCCGGTGCCGACCAGCACGAACAGGGGTAGCCCCTCGCCGTGGCGGTCGCGGGCCTCGAGCATGTCGGTGACGTCGTCGGTCGCCGCGTCCATGTCGTAGATCCGTCCCTCGAGGGGCCGACGCTCGACGTAGTGGTACTCGGCGTCGTCGCGGGTGTGTTTCTCCCGGACCAGCGGCAGGACGGCCCGCTCGACCGCCGCGCCGGCGACGTAGCCGTCGGCGGTGGCGGCGTGGCGGATCACGATCGGTCGTGCCTCGACGACCGCCCGGCGGATCGCGGTCGCCGCCTCGAGCAGCTCCTCCTCGAGGGCGAGGACGGCGTCGTGGTCGGCCAGCGGCTCGACGTCGGCCGGCCGGGCCTCGTCCTCGACGGCCTCGGCGAGCCGCGACTCGACGGCCTCGAGGCCCTCACCTTCGAGGCGCTCTATGCGTTCGGTCTCGACCTGGATGGAGCCGTGGTGGCGTTCGACCTCGCCCTCGAGGGCGACGACGTCGCCGACGTCGACGGCCGGGTACGCCCGGACGCCGGCCTCCTCGAACGCGGCACACTCGACGGTCGCGCTCTCGTCGCTCAGCTCGAACACGGTCGGTCCGCTGGTCTGGCGCACGCCGATGACCTCGCCTTCGAGCCGGACGATCGAGCCGACCTGATCGGCCAGCGAGCCGATCGTCGTCCGTTTCAGCGGAGTGTCGGGCTCTTCGACCTCCATCGTCGGGGTGGCCGCCACCGTCTCGTTCGTCGTCGCCTCGGCGACGGCCTGCCCGCCGCCGGCCGTCGACCCGCCGGCCGAAGGCGTCCCGACGTCGACGGAGCCGTCCTCCTCGCCGTCCGGGAGGCGTTCGCCGTCGGGCGCGTCTACCAGCTCGCCGCGGAACTCCCGGGCGGACTGGCGGATCGACCAGCCCAGATCGACGTTGCCGTTGTCCCGGACGTCGAGCACTTGCACGTAGACGGCGTCGCCGGGTTCCCACTCGAGGCTCTCCAGGCGTCGGTCCAGCTCGCTTCGGTGCAACAACCCCGTGACGTGATCGCCCACGTCGACGAAGACGCCGAAGTCGGCGTAGCCGTCGACGCTCCCCCGGTAGAACCGGCCGGGGGTGAGCTGGGAGGGGGAGGTGCCCTCGAACTCGAAGGCGACGTCCTCCTCGTGGCTCTCACAGACGAGCCCGTCGACGGGCTTGCCACAGATGATACAGTTACCCATATACCCCAATCAAACGGGTTCGGCCTAAAACTGTTGTCGGATTGCGCCCGCCGTCTCACCCGCCGTGGCTCCACCTCGGGAGATCCAGCCGACCGCCCGAGGGGGCTCCACCGATCGCCCGGGAGACCCCGTCGGTCGTCCGTGTACCCGGTCGGCTCACTCGAAAACCGGCGAGTCGTCCTCCAGAGCCTCGACGTCCCGGACGATCTTCCGGACGTCGCCGGGGAAAAGCGCCACCTGAACCTCGTTTCCCTCGTCGTCCTCGAAGACGAGCTTGACGCGTTTGTCGCCGAACTCCCTGGCTTTCGCGGTCTCGACGTCGAACAGCTTCGCCCTCGCGGCCTTGTTCGTCGGCCCGACGTTCGCGATCGCCCCCTCTTTCAGCTCGATCATGAACTCCTCGATCTCGAGTGCGAGCATGGGTCAGCTACGAGGGCCACGGTCAAAACGCCACGGGGCGAACGCCCGGGGACGATCGAAACGCCACGACGGGGGACGATGGGTTCACCACGGAGACGTCAGGAACCTCTCGCCTCTCGAGGACCCCCTCCGAGTTCGGTCCTCCAGAGCGAGTGGCAGTCGGTCCAACGGGACCCCCGGCCCGACGCGAGTTCGACGTTCGTCGTAGCAGAGATCGACAGTTCCATATGGTCGCTCGTCGAACGCGGAGGTATGAGCACCGTCGGCATCGACGCGATCGAGTTTCGGACCGGAAAGCTCAAACTCGACCTTCCGGGCACGTTCGCCCCACAGAAAGGCGAGGACCCAGAGAAGTATACGAAGGGGCTCGGCCTGACGGGGAGTTCCTTCCCCGACAGCTACGAGGACATCGTCACGATGGCCGCCAACGCCTCCTACCGGCTGATGGACCGGAAGGGACTCGAACCCGACGACGTCGGCCGGATCGACGTCGCGACCGAGAGCTCCTTCGACAACTCCAAACCCGTCTCGACGTACGTCGCGGGCTGTCTCGAGCAGGTGTTCGACGGCGAGTTCGGCCACGCGAACAAGGGCGAACGGAAGTTCGCCTGCGTCTCCGGCACCCAGTGTGTCGACGACGCGTACAACTGGATCCGCGCCGGCCGCAACCGGGGTCGGGGCGCGCTCGTGATCGCGACCGACACGGCTCTCTACGCGCGCGGGGACGCCGGCGAAGCGACCCAGGGTGCCGGGGCCGTCGCGATGTACATCGACGAGGACCCAGACCTCGTGGCGCTCTCGACCGAGCAGGGGTACGGCTCGGCCGACGAGACGGACTTTCTGAAACCCAACCAGCAGTTCCCGAGCGTCGACGGCAAACGGTCGGTGCAGGTGTACCTCGCCCGCATGCGCGAGGCGCTGGTCGACTACCAGAGCGTCGCCGGCCGGGTCCACCCCGACGACTTCACCTACGCGCCCTTCCACACCCCGTTCCCCGGGATGGTCCGGAAGGCCGCGTTGCTCGCCTACCGCCACGTCACCCGCGACACGTCGATCGAGGACGAACTCGCCGACGAGATCGGCCGCCAGCCCCGCCGGGAGGGGTTCGACGACGACGAGACGTTCACCGAGGCCATCCGGGAGTACATGGACGGGCTGAAAGGCACCGACCGCTACCGGGAGTGGTACGTCGAGACGATCGAGCCCACCATCGAGATCTCCAGGGAGGTCGGCAACTGGTATACGGGCTCGGTCCACGTCGCCCGAATCAGCGCGCTGAACCACGCCCTCGAGAACGGTCGCGACCTCGCCGGCGAGAAGCTTCTGGTCGGCTCCTACGGCAGCGGCGCCCAGGCGGAGATCCACGTCGAGACCGTCGCCGACGGCTGGGCCGAGGAGGTCGCGGCCCTCGACGTCGCCGACCAGCTCGAGAGCCGGTACGACCTCGAGTGGGCCGAGTACGAGGAGATCCACGACGTCCACAACCACGAGACCGACGTCGACGTCGAACCCCTGACGGCTCCCGACGGGGAGTTCGTCTTCGACGGCTGGGGGCCGATGGGCGAGCGCAAGTATCGCTACGTCGAGTGAGCTACCCTTCGGGCGACGTCGAGTGAGCCACCCCTCCGGTGACCTCGTGCGGTTCTCTCTCCGGGGGAATCGGGCCGGGGATATATCAACGCCACCCGGCTAGCGTCGGCCATGACCGGAGTCCGCGCGCGACTGTCGATCGCCGATCCGCCGAACTGCCCCGTCGTCGCCGACCTC
>PUPA01000008.1 GCA_003552885.1 Natrialbaceae archaeon | reverse complement strand
GCCCGGTTCACGATGGACGACTGGGCGGAGGGCAAGCCACACCCGAAGGCACTCACGACGCTCGCCGAGCGGTTCGACGCCACGGCGGTCGCGTTCGTGGGAGACACCGTAGACGACGTCAGGACGGCGGTGAACGCCGACGGGGTCGACCCCGACCGGCGGTACCACGGGGTCGGCGTGCTCACCGGCGGCCTCTCCGGCGAGGCCGGCCGTCGGACGTTCGAAGGGGCCGGTGCGAGCGCCGTCCGCGACTCGGTCAACGAGCTCCCGGAGCTGCTCGAACCGACGGGGTGACCGCGGTGTCCCGCGTCCTCCTCGATATCATGTGTGGCGGAGTCGTCGCCCACCTCCGGATGTGTGGCCACGACGCGGCCTACGCGGGCGACCGCGGGCTCGAGGACGACGACGAATTGCTCGCGGTCGCCCGGCGGGAGGGCCGGACGATCCTCACCCGGGACGTGGCGCTCGCGGGCCGGGCCGAGGCCTCGATCCTCCTCGAAGCCCGGGAGCCCGAAGGGCAGCTCCGGGAGCTCCACCGCGCCGGGATCGGGCTGCGCCTCGACGACGAGCCGAGCCGCTGTGGCGCGTGCAACGGCCCGCTCGATCGCGTCGCCGACGACGATCGGACGCCGGCGTACGCCCCCGACCCCGCCGTCGAAGCCGTCTGGCGGTGTCGAGACTGCGACCAGGCGTTCTGGAAGGGCAGCCACTGGGACCGCGTCGAGGAGACCCTCGAAGCCGTTCGAGGGGAAGGTGGGTCGTAGGGCGGCTCGGGACGGACCGTAAACCGCCGCCACGCGACCGACCGTCAACGTCAGCGGACGCTCCCGTCTCCCGACGGATGGAGAGGCTTTCCCCGGCGGGAACCGTGTTTTCGTCGATGGCAACCGACTCCGTCCCCGAGCAGGTTCGGGCGTACCGACGGCGGTTCGACGAGGTCGACGCGACGATCGCGGCCTGGATGGACCGCTGGGGGGTCCCGATCCTGCGCGTCGCCGTCGCCGTCGTCTTCGTCTGGTTCGGCGCGCTGAAGCTGTTCGACGCCAGCCCGGCGGCCGAGCTCGTCGCCGCGACGGTTTACGTCGTTCCCCCGTCGGTGTTCGTCCCCGTACTCGGCCTCTGGGAGGTGCTCATCGGGCTCTGTCTGCTCTATCGGCCGCTGATCCGGCTGGGGATCCTCCTGCTCTTTCTCCAGCTTCCGGGGACGTTCCTGCCGCTCGTGATCCTGCCCGGGGTCGTCTACACTGCGGCCCCGTACGCACTCACGGTCGAGGGGCAGTACATCGTCAAGAACCTCGTGATCATCGGCGCCGCGCTCGTGATCGGCAGCACCGTCAGAAGCGAGGGAGCGCCCATCGAGGAGGCGTGATCGCCCTCGCCGACGGCGGTACACGCCACGGGCCCGCCGTCAGTACACCGACGCGTCGTCGAACCGCCCGCCGTAGGCGATGTGATCGGGGTGGGTCGGCTCGAGCCCGCGGAGGAAGATCCGGTCGGCTTTCTGCCAGCTGTTCTCCCAGCCGAGGTGGGCGAGTTCGCCGGCGGTCGTCCGCCACCGCCGGAGCCCCCTCGCGCGAACGAGCCGTCGCGGGGCGTCCTCCCGGAGCGCGGCGACGAGGTCGTCTTCGCCCTCGATCGGGCGACGAAACGCCGTGTAGGCCGCGCCGACGCTCCCCAAGAGGTGGGCGTACGAGGAGGCAAACGGCGCCAGCTCGAGGGCCTCGGCGAGCCGTCGGGCCCGACGGTCGTGGACGGGCAGGTGTTTCGGGTTGTAGAGCTCGACGGCGTCGATCAGCTCCCGGTACTGGCGGACGTCCGGCTCCTCGAGGCTGACCGTCGCGAACGTCGGGTGTGGCGCGAGGACGGCCGCCCGCTGGCGTTCGAGCTCGTCCATCGTCGCCTCGAGGGTGAGAAAGTCGGGTATCGGATCGGAGAGACCGATCGCGAGGACGTGTTTGCGGTTTCGCCACGATCCCGTGAACAGCTCCCGGCCCGGGATCACGCGTAGCTCCGGGCTCGAGTGGGCGGCTGCACGCTCGCGGATCTCCGGCAGCCGCGTGAAGTGGGGAGCGTAGACGAGCGCGTCGAGTCCGGCCGCCCGGGCCCGCCGGAGCACCGTCTCGTCTATGACCTTCACGTGGAGGTCGACCCGGAACTCCCCTGTCACGGTCCCCCGTTTCGAGGGCCGGGAGATAGGGGTTCTGGTTCGCCCGTTCGGCGAAAAGAGCTTTGAGCGGACCGGGCGATGGGTCGGACGAATGCCCTGGGAATGCGGGATCGACGGCTGTGGCGTCGCCTTCGAGGACGTCGAATCGCTGATCCTCCACCAGGTCACAGAACACGAACGCCACGAGTGTAAGGTGTGTGGCACCATCGTCCCCGACGGCTACCCCGCGATCCGACACGCGCTGACCGACCACAGCCGCGCGGAGTACGTCAGGGCCTACGGCGCGGACTCCGAGGACATCCGCCAGCGCGAGCAGGTCCTCGAGGAGGTCGAACGCCAGGGTGATCTCTCCCGGCTCGCGAACGAACTCAAGCGCTGACGGACGGACAGTCGGCGGGGCCGCCCCGGAGTGACCGAGCTGACGCCGACGGGACCTCCGGGTGAACGGCCGACGGGACCTCCGGGTGAACGGCCGACCGGACCCCCCGGCGGACGGCCGGACCTCCGGATGAACGACCGACCGGACACCGTCGGGAGTCGACGGCCACCGTTTCGAGGTGACGAGTGTCGCATCAGGCCGGCAGGAGCCGTTTCGGGGGACCCGATGCACTCTCGGGGAGACAGTCACCACCCAGGGGTGCTGGGAACCGTTCCAGGGGGCAGATCATCTGACTGGGCGTCGGGCACCGGTTCGAGGAGTCGATCACCGACGTGGGATACCGGCCCAAAGGTCACCCCGCGGGGAGCAACGAGACGAGCCGGATCACGACGACGGTCATCGCGACCGCGCCGAGCAGGACGAAAAGCGCCCCCTCCAGGGTCGGCTCCCCCGGCTCCACCGGCGCCGAGTTAGGCTCCGGACCGGGCGGCTCGGCTCGCTCGCGGTCGGCCGGCTCCGGCCAATCGTCGGTCGCGATCGGGATCCGGTCGGCGCCGTCCTCGCCGGCGGCTTCGGATCGATCGAACTCGATCCGTCCGTCCGGCGATCCCGCGTCCGACGACTGGGCTCCCTCGGACACCACGTCGTCCGGAGCCGACGACGTCCCGTCCGCTCCGGTCGTCCGCCCGTCCGGGCGGTCCTCTGACATGGGACCACCTACGGGGTGGAGGGGAAAAAAGCCCGCGGCTCACCCCCGGACGTCGTCGTCGATCGCGCCGCCGTAGACGATCCCCCGTTCGGCGTCGACGGTGACGACGGTTCCGGCCTCGATTCCCGAGAGGTCGGCGTCGCTCACCATCGGGATCCCGACCTCGCGGGCGACGAGCGCCGGGTAGCCGGTCATCCCGGGACGGGCGTCGACGATCCCCGCGAGCGTCGTCGGATCGCCCTCGAACCGCGCGTCGAACCCCCGACCGATCGCCAGGATCGCCCCTTCGGGAACCGCCGAGAGGTCGCCGTCGGGGGCGTGTGCGATCGGCCCCGACGCCCGTCCCTCGACGACCGCCCGCCCGGTCCCGATCGCCTCCGCCGCGACGTGGACTTTCAGCATGTTCGTCGTGTCCGCCCCCTCGAGGTACGTCATCATCCCACAGAGGACGACGACGGTGTCCCCGCCTTCGGCGACGCCGGCGTCGAGGGCCGAGCGCACGGCCCGCTCGATGACCGCGTCGGCGGTCTGTCCCGAGACGGCGGCGTAAAGCGGCGTGATCCCCCACGAGAGGGCGAGTTTTCGCCGAATCGGCTGGGCTGGCGTCGAGGCCACGACCGGCACCGGCGGGCGGTACTTGGCGGTCTTCAGCGCCGTGTACCCCGACTCCGTCGCCGCGACGATCGCGTCCGCGCCCACGTCGCGGGCGAGATATCGGGCCGCCCGGGCCAGCGCGTCCGTTCGGGCTTCCCCGGGGTCCGGAACCCGCGCTTCGAGGAGCTCTGTGTACTCCGCCGACCGTTCGACCTGGCGGACGATCCGGTCCATCGTCTCGACGACGGCGACCGGGTTCGTGCCGACGGCCGTCTCCGCGGAGAGCATCACGGCGTCGGTGCCGTCGAGGACGGCGTTGGCGACGTCGGAGGCCTCCGCACGCGTCGGTCGTTTCGACTCGATCATCGAATCGAGCATCTCCGTCGCGGTGATGACCGGCGTCCCGGCGTTCCGACACCGCCTGATGATCCGCTTTTGAATCATCGGGACGTCCTCCATCGGGCACTCGACCCCGAGGTCACCGCGGGCGACCATGACGCCGTAGGCCGCCTCGACGATCCCCTCGAGGTTCGCGACGGCGTCGGCCCGCTCGATCTTCGCGATCACCGGGATCTCCGCGCCGAGGCTCTCGAGGGCTTCGCTCACCTCGTAGACGTCCTCGGCGTCCCGGACGAAACTCGCGGCCACGAAATCGACCCCACAGTCGACGGCCATCTCGAGGTCCTGCCGGTCGTTCTCGGTGACAGCTTCGAGGTCGAGGTCGACCCCCGGCACGTTCACTCCCTGCCGGCTCCCGAGGTCGCCCCCCGCATCGACGCGGGCGATCACCGCGTCGCCGTCCCGGCCGGTGACCGTCGTCTCGATGGTGCCGTCCGAGAGCAGGACGCGGTCACCGGGGTCGACCGCGTCGATCGACAGCGAGAGCCCGACCGTCCCGCCGTCGATCGTCTCGCCCTCGACGAACCGCACCGTCGAGCCGTCCTCGAGACGGACAGTCTCGCCCTCCGGGAGCGGCGCGGTCCGGATCTCCGGGCCCTGCGTGTCGAGCATCACCGCGACGGGATCGGAGCGACGCTCGTCGATCGTCCGGACGCGTTTCGTGAGTTCGGCCCGCTCCCGGCGGCTCCCGTGGCTGGCGTTCAGCCGGGCGACCGACATCCCGGCGTCGGCGAGGGCGACGATCGTCTCCCGGTCGTCCGAGGCGGGCCCGAGCGTACAGACGATCTTGGCATTTCGCATGCCTGCCGGTCGCGCCGACGGCGGAAAAAGCTATCTCGGGTCGACCTCCGGCGGTCCGTCCCGTCGGCCCTCGGCCGCTACGCCGAACAGTTGTTCGGGCCCAGCTCGAGTTCGACCCGGTCGCCGGGCTCGACGACGCCGCGGTTGATCTCGATGATCCGCTCGTAGTTCGCCGGCGTGGCGCCCGCGTCGGCGAGTCGGTCGACGAACGCGGCCTCCCCGAGTTCGAGCGCCGGGAGCTCCCGGGCCGCGCCGATCGTCGTCGTGATCGGCTCGCCGGGCGTGGCGGTGTCGAAGCGCCCGTCGGTCGAGACCCCGACGTGTCCCGGCAGGACGAGGAGGTCCGCGGCCAACGGGAGGAGTCGCTCGTGCAGCGAGGCGTAGAGCAGCCGTGCCCCGCGATCTCCCTCGCCGAACTCGAGTTCGGTCCGACCGGGGGCCTCCGCGTGGAGGGTGTCGGCGGTCAGGACCGCCCGGTCGTCGAAGACGAGCGAGAGGATGTCGCTCGTGTGGCCGGGGGTGTGGATCACCCGGAGCTCGCGGTCACCCACCGGGAGGACGTCGCCGTCGGCGAGGGGCTCGAACGGAACCGTGACGTCCCGGTCGACCGCCCCCTCCCCGAGGTAGTAGGGGACTCCGAGCCGGTCGGCGAGCTCCCGGCCGCCGGAGACGTGGTCGGCGTGGACGTGAGTGTCGAGGACCCCGTCGATCCGCAGCCCCCGCTCGCCGGCGGCCAGCACGAACTGCTCGACGTCGGCCGTGGCGTCGACGACGACGGCCGAGCCGACGTCCGGATCGCCGAGGACGTAGCCCAGACAGCCCTTCGCCCGGCGCTGGATCTGGACGACGACCGGTCCGTCGTCCCCACCGACCTCGATCGGCACCCGGTGGTACACCCGACTCCAGGCGCGCATCCCGCCCTCGACGGCCGCGACGTCGAACGCGTCGGTCGCGCGGACGAGCTCCGCCGCGAGGGTGCCCGAGCTGATCCCCTTCCCGCAGATGGTGACCACCTTGGGGGCGTCCCCGACCAGTTCACGTAGCTCCGTCAGCCGACCGTCGAGCTCCTCGGTCGGCTCGAACGGGAAGTGGATCGCCCCCGGGGCGTGCCAGGCGTCGTAGCTGCCCGCCGGCCGGGTGTCGACCAGGGCGAACTTCTCGTCCGCGTCGTACAGCGCCGCGAGCTCCCGTGCGGTAAGCGTCTCGAGCATACTCGGTCGTGGGGCGTGACGGAGTTAACCGTTGCAGGCGACCGCTGCAGGTCGGACTCCACCGTCGGTACAACTACGTGTCACCGCGGTCGTACGTCGGCCATGGACACGGACGAGCTCCGCGAGGCCACAGAAGAGTGGGTCGAGGAGGGGCTCGTGAGCGCCGAGCAGGCGGCGGCGATCCGGGAGTACCACGACGACGACGACCAGGGCTCACGGCTCGCGATCGTCGTCTCGTTGATGGGTGCGGCGTTGCTCGGGGTGGGCGTGATCTGGGCGCTGGCGTCGAGCTGGGAGGCGATCCCACGACTCGTCCGGACCGCGATCCTCCTCCTCGCGGCGCCGGCGTTCGCCGTCGCCGGGGAGGCGCTCGTCCGTGACCGCGCTCCGCGGGTCGGAAACGCCCTCTGGACCCTCGCGGTGGCGATCGTCGGTCCCGCGTTGGTCGTCCTCGTCGACCTCTGGGAGATCGAACCCGGGACGGAGTGGCTCCTGGTCGTCTGGGCGGCGGTCGCACTCCCCGTGGGCCACGCCCGCCGCTCGCAGCTCACGGTCGCCCTCGGACTCGCGGCCGCCGCCGGCGCGGTCGCCGTCCTCGAAGCAGCCACGGACCTCCCGATCGCCGTCGGCTTCCTCGGGGTCGCCCTGATCGCCCTCGCCGAGCGAAACGGGGCGTCCGGGGTCGGTCCGGACGGAGGCGGCGCGTCCGACGACCCCGTCCGTGACGGGGCGGGCGGTAGGGCCGGGCGGAGCGGGGCCGTCGGCTCCGGCCTCGGGGACGTCTACCGACTCGTCGGCGTCGCCCTGGTCGCCGCGACCCTGCTCGCCATCGGCGGCCTGGAGTGGCAGTACGACCGCCTCGCCCTCGAGGTGACGGGCATCGTCGTCGCGACCGCGCTGGCGGCCGTCGGCGCCGTCGTCGGGAGTTTCCGGCTCGTGCGTGCGGGCCGACTCGACCGTGCGACCCTCGCTTCGGTCGTGACCGGGGTCGTCGCCGTCGCGCTCGTGGCCGTTCTCGTCGACCTCGTCCCCCCGGTGCCCGCCGTCCTCGCGTTCGCGGTCGTCCACCTCGGCTTGCTCTCGGTCCTGCTCGCGGCCGTCGTCGTCGCCGTCGAGCGGCGCTCCCGGGCGCTCGTGAACCTCGTCGCCGTCGCCTTCTTCCTCCAGGTGGTCGCCTTCCTCGCCGCGACCGTCGCCGACGCGGCCTCCGGGCCGACCGTCCTCGTCGTCACCGGACTCGTCCTGTTGCTCGTCGCCCTCGGGCTCGAACGGGGCCGCAGAGACGTACTCGACCGGATGGGAGCGACCTGACGGACGCGTGTCGTCGGCGAATGGGTCTACACCGACGAGGGTCGTGTCCCCGCCGGCAGACAGCAGAGGAGGTAGTCGTCGACCCGGTCGGCGAGGCGATCGAGCAGACGGCTGCGCGTCGGTCCCCACTCCGCCGGTCCGCCCTCGTCCGTCGTCTCGATCGTCACACGGACCGCGAGTCGGCCGTTCTCCCGGCCGCGGTCGAACGTGAGCCCCTCGACGGCCACACAGTCGGTCCACTCGAGTCCCCACTGGGTGAGCCACCGCTCGTGGTCCTCGGAGTCGCCGTCGTAGGTGTACGCGAGCACACATCTCGTCCCGACGCCGCCGGGGTCGACCCGACGGTCCAATCCGTCGAAATCATCGATCATGATCGTACCTACGGAACCGATCTCCCTGAGTCGAACGCCGTATACTTGAACCTTATTTATACGCCGGACGGGAGAACGGATCGGTCCCGCGGCCGGCCCGTCACGGACCATGAGCGTCGATCCCAGAACGGGGTGCCTGCGAGCGACGCGATCGTCGGATCGGCGCTCGAACCGCGGTCGTCAGCCCTCCCAGAACCCCTCGAACTGTGAGGCCAGAAAGTCGGGTTTCATCCGTACGAACTCCGCTCGCTCGTTCTCGGGGAAGTACTCCGATACCGAGTGCAGGGCGCCGGGAACGAACCGTTCGCCGACGACGATTCGTACGCCCCGTTCGTCCGGTCCACGGATGACCCGGCCGAGTGCCTGCCGGATCTGTCTGACTGCGGGGATCGTCAGGGCGTAGGTGAAGGAGTTCTCCGATCCGAACCGGTCGCCGTAGGCGTACTGAACCGCCCGCACCCTGGGCGATCCGATGTTCACCAGTGGGATCCCGAATACGGCGCACGTGTGCAGCTCGTCGCCGTCGTAATCGACGCCCTCGGTCAACGTACCGCGAGTGCTCGTCACCAGGACTTTCGGCTCGCCGCGGACGAATTCGCGTCTCAGTTCCCTGGTCTCCTCGTGGCTCGAGGACCGGTCGAGGACGACCGGTTTGTCGATCTCCTCTCGGAGGCGGTTTGCCGCCCACTCGGCCTCGGAGTAATTCGGCCACGCGAGGAGGACGTTTCCGTGGCTGCGTGCGATCTCCCGTGCGACGTACGCGTAGCGCTCCCGCGTGCTGTTCGTGTTTTCGATCGACGGCTCGCCCCGGTTTCGCTTCTTGAACGCTTCGACGTCGACGATCCAGCTCGCCCGGTTCTCCTCGGGGAACGTCAGATCGTACGTGCGCGAGGAGACGGCTCGGGGCTCCTCGTCGGTCGCCAGCTCCTCGAGGCCGGCTATCTCTTCGAAGATCGAGAGCGGTTCGAGGGTCGCACTCATGAGGACGCCGCCGCCAAATTCCTCAAGGATGTCCTTGATCTTCTCCGACGGCATGCAGTTGTACATCACGAGCGACGCGTTGTACCGATTCATCCACGGCTTCTCGACGTCTCGCTCGTCCGTTCTCGAAGGCACCAGCTCGATCTCTCTGAAGTACTCGACGTGGTCTCGTTCCCACCACTGTCCGAACGACGCTCCGACAGCGGTGCAGACGCAGTCCCGGTCGGTTTCCATCCGTTCTACCGCGTCCTCGACGGCGAGGCCGACCCCGCTCAGCGTCCGGAACGTCTCCCCGCCGTACCCCTCCCGTTCGGCCCAGCGCGTGAACTCGTCGGGCTCGGATTCGTCGGGATCCCGGAGTGGCACCTCGACGTTCCCCTCCGGTGGCGAGTTCCACGACGGGCCAGTTCCGTACTGCTCGAACCGTTCCCGGAGCTCGTCGTCCACCCGGGTTTCTAGCCACTCCATCACGTCCCCGTAGAACGTCTCGGCGGTCTCGACCGCCTCGAGCGAGACGTCGTGTGCCCCAAGCCGCGTTTTGATCTCGCGTTCGTTTTGTGGTCCCTGGCGCGCCGGCTGGAGGACCAGTTCGAGATCACGCCTGGCGCGTTTGATCGTGTAGTAGCCGATCGTGTCCGTGAGAAGGTCCCGGACGCGTTCTTCGATCCGGTGTGCCTCGTCGATGATAACGAGCGTCCGCTCGTCGAGTATCGGGGCGGTGAGATGGCGGCTCGCGGCGTCGAAGAGGTGGTTGTAATTTCCGATCACGACGTCCGCGTCCTTCATCAGCACGGTCATCGCACGGTGCGGGCAGGTTCCGATTTCGATGGCGCTCGGGAGGAGTTCCTCGGTCGTGACGACGTGGTCGTCCCCCGACTCGAACGTCACCGGTGAGCCTTTGTCACGACCGTACCAGTCCGCCTCGAACGGGCAGTACAGCTGGCGGTTCCCAGACCCCGTCAGCTCCGGGGTCGTCGACGGCTGTGTTCGGGCGTACGGCGCGGTCCTGCCAGCGGTGTGGAGCGGGACGGCGTCCCCGTCCAGCGGGTCTCGCTTCGCGTTCTCGACGAGCACCCGGCCTTTCGCTGGATCCCACCACTTCTCCTCCTCGGGAATCGGTGACGAGTCCGGCGTCGCGTCCGTTTCGAACTGTCGGTCGACTTCGAGGGAGCTGTCCTCGCTGACGAGAGCAGCGGTTGCCTCCCTGAGATCGTCACATCGTTCCTGAACGCTGCTCCCATCGGGAAACACGTCCTCGCGTCCGTACGGGCACAGATCGCGTTTCCCGACGAGTGCAACGCCGGAGAGCGGTTCCGCAAGCTGGCTGTTGATCACCCGGAGGTCCTCGACGAACTGTTGGCGCTGTTGTTTCACCGGGGTGACGACGATCGCGTTGTCGAACTGGTCGGTCTCTCGGAGGAGATAGCCGGCAGCCGTGAGCGAGGCCATCGTCTTCCCAGTTCCACAGGGCCCTTCCATCGCCAGGTATCCGGAGTCTCGGGCCGTGTCGATGATCGTTTCGATGACGTCCGCCTGGTTCTCGTACGGGTCGCTGAAGCCGAAATAGGTCCGCCACGTCACTTCGGAGCTCTCGGACACGGGATACCAGTAGTGGAGCGCGATGGATTAAAAACCGTTCTGACTCCCCGACCGATCCCGGAGACGCGACCGCCGGAGTGCCAGGACGAGCCGACAAGACCGCTCCCGCGGCGAGTGAACCGAACACGGCCGTCGTGACGTCGCCATCGTACCGCCTACGGCGTCTCCGTCGTGTGGATGCAGTCTGCAGGTGAAGGGGCGCCGCCGTGTTCGTCGTGTCCGAACACCGCCAGCCAGCTCGAATCCGTCATCCCGCGCGCACCTATCGGTCCCCGGACACACCGCCGACTGAGCCGACCGCGCCACCCGGTGTGAACCCACGTCGGGGTGTGGGGGAGACGAAAGCGTTTTGCGCTACGGTTGCGGGGTTTCGGGTAATGACCGCCTACACCGCGACGGTGACCGTCCGGCTCAAACGGGGCGTGCTCGATCCGGAGGCGGAGACGACCGCCCGGGCGCTAGAGCGGCTCGGGTTCGCCATCGAGGCGCTGCGCTCGGCCGACCGGTTCGAGATCGACCTGGAGGCCGCCGACGCCGACGAGGCCCGGGAGCGAACGGAGGAGATGGCCGACAGACTGCTCGCGAACCCGACCATCCACGAGTACGACGTGGAGGTCGCCGAACGGTAGATGACGGTCGCCGTCGTCCGTTTTGGCGGCTCGAACTGCGACCGGGACGCCGAGCGTGCACTCGACCGGCTCGGGATCGACGCCGAGATCGTCTGGCACGAGGACGGGCTCCCGGCGGACACGACGGGGATCGTCGTCCCCGGGGGATTCTCCTACGGCGACTACCTGCGGGCGGGGGCGATGGCCGCCCACTCGCCGATCATGGCCGCGGTTCGCGAGGCGGCCGCCGACGGCGTGCCCGTCCTCGGGATCTGCAACGGCGCCCAGATCGGCTGTGAGTCCGGGCTGACCCCCGGGGCGTTCACCACGAACGAGAGCGCCCGGTTCCAGTGTGAGCACGTCCACCTCCGTGTCGAACGTGCCGATACGCCCTGGACGGCCGCCTACGAAGAGGGCGAGGTGATCGAGCTGCCGATCGCCCACGGGGAGGGCCGGTACGAGCTCGACGACGGCCGGCTGACCGAACTCGAGATCGAAGATCGGATCCTCTTTCGGTACTGTGACGCAGACGGCGCGCTCACCCCGGAGGCGAACCCGAACGGCTCGAAACACAACGTCGCCGGCGTGCTCGGCGAGCGCGAGACCGTCGCGGTGTTGATGCCCCACCCCGAGCGCGCCACCCTGTCAGAGCTCGGAACGACAGACGGCCGCGGCGTGCTCCGGGCGTTCGCCGGCGCGGCCGAGAGCTGAGCGCCCCGCGACACCCGGGTCGAAGCCGCGATCGACCCTCGAACCCGCCCGGGCCGTCCCGTGGACGTCGTTCACCGCCGACCGGCCGCCGTCGAACGCCGTCTCCTCCCGCGGGTCAGCCGCCGAAACCGATCGAACATTAAAGAGGGGGGAGCGTCTCGGCTCAGTAAAGCCAATAACCAGTGCTGATGACGACCGACAGCAGACGGATCGTCTACGTCGGTGCAGCCCTCCCGGAGGGGTTGTCCGAGAGCTTCGAGGGCGTCGGCGTGACGGTCGAACGTGTGGAGACGGTCCGGGAGTGTCTCGCGGTGCTCCCCCGCGCCGACTGTGTGGTCTGTGAGCGGACGGTCCCGGACGGCGACGTCGTCACGCTGTGTGAACGCCTCCGCCGTCGCTCCGAGGTACCGGTCGTCGCGTACGTCGCCGGCGGCAGCGAGGTGCTGGCCGGCGAGCTCGCCGCCGCGGGCGCAGACGGCTACGTGCCGGCCGACCAGGGCGTCGCCACGCTGGTGAGCCGGGTCGTGGACCTCCTCGTGGAGGCGTCGCCCGACGACCGGTTCGGCCGCGTACTCGAGGCCACCCCGCTGGCGGCCGTCGTCTGGAGCCCCGCCTTCGAGGTCGTCGGCTGGAACGACGCCGCGACGGCGCTGTTTGGCTACCCCGCCGAGGAGGCCGTCGGTCGGGAGGCCTCGACGCTGTTGCTCCCGGAGGAGGGTGATCGGACCGCAGTCGAGCTGTGGGGTGAGCTCACCGATCCGACCGAGAGCAGCCGGCTGATCGACCGCAACCGCCGTGCGGACGGTTCGACGGTCACCTGTGAGTGGTTCAACACGCCGGTCGTCGAGAGCGGTGAGGTCGTCAACGTCGTCTCGTTCGTCCGGGACGTCACCGCTGACGGCAAACGGGCGGACGCACTCGAGACCCTCCAGTCGACGACCGCCGAGTTGCTCCGGGCCGACTCGAAGGCCGTGGTCGCCGAGTCGACCGTGGCGGCGGCCGGGGCCGTGATCGACGGCGCCCGGGCCGGTTTGCGCCTCCGGGGGGATGAACCCGGCTCCCTCGAGGTGGCCGCGATGACCGACGAGCTCGCCGAACACGTCGACGACCCACCCTCGATCGGTCCCGGCGACGGGGTGATCTGGGACGTCTACGCGACGGGCGAGCCGGCCGTCATCGAGGACGCCTCGACCGACGAGGTTCCCTACGAGCTCCCCATCTCGGTCGGCGACGCGGTCGTCCACCCCCTCGGCGAACACGGCACGCTGACGGTCGCCTCCAGCGGCGGGGAGCGGCTGGGCTCGGCCGAGCGACACCTGCTTGCCGTGCTCGCGGCGACGGCCGAGGCGGCCCTCGACCGGGCCGAGCGCGAACGCGAGCTCGCGTGGGCGAAGACCGTCGTCGAGACGGTCGGCGACAGCGTCTACGCCCTCGACACCGAGGGGCGGTTCGTCACGATAAACGAGACCCTGACGGCGGTGACCGGCTACGACCGCGAGGAGCTACTCGGCGCACACGCCTCGACGGTGCTCACGGCCGAAAGCATCGAGCGCGGTCGGGAAGCCATCGAGCGGCTGCGCGACGCCGAGGAGGGCGCCATCGCGACCTACGACGTGGTCGTCGAGACGAAAGGCGGCGACCGGGTCACCTGCGAGGTGACGACGACGCTGCTGGTCGAGGACGGGGCGTTCGCCGGCACCGTCGGCATCGTCAGGGACGTAAGCGAGCGCGCCCGGATGGAACGGGAGCTCGTAGAGCGAAAGGAGAAAATCGAGACGCTCCACGGCGTCGTCTCCCGGCTCGAGGCGTGTGAGACGGAGTCGGAGGTGTTCTCGCTGACCGTCGACGCCGCCGAGGGCGTGCTCAACTTCGACGTCTGTTCGGTCGACGCCGTCCGCGGGGATCGGCTGGTGAAACGGGCGGTCTCCGAGGACGTCGCCGACGGGGAGTACGCGGCGGAGGCGAGCGTCGAGGAGGGCATCGCGGGGAAGACCCACCGCGAGGGCCGTACGTTCCGGATCGATGACCTCTCCGAGGAGCCCGACGCGATCGCCGGCGGTGGCCGGTTCCGGTCGGTGTTGAGCGCCCCGATCGGCGATCGCGCGGTGTTTCAGGCGACCTCGACGGAGCCGGGGGCTTTCGACCGGGCCGACCAGGAGCTCACGGAGCTGCTGCTCTCTCACGTCGCCGACGCCCTGGAGCGGACCGCCTTCGAGGACCGGCTTCGCGAGGAGCGCGACCGGTTTCTCGCGCTGTTCGAGAACGTCCCCGACGCCGTCGTCTACAGCTCGATGGTCGACGGGGAGCCGATCGTCGAGGCGGTCAACCCGGCGTTCGAGCGCGTCTTCGGGTTCGACGCCGAGCGTGTCGTCGGCGAGCCCATAGACGAGTTCATCGTTCCGGGGAGCCGCGAGGAGCAGGCGACGGCGTACAACGAGCGCGGCGAGCGCGGCCGCGTCGTCGAGGAGGAGGTCAAACGACGGACGGACGACGGGCTGCGGGATTTCATGTTGCGGATCGTCCCGATCACGGTCGACGAACGCTCCGACCGGGTGTTCGCGGTGTACACGGACGTGACCGAACGCAAACAGCGCCGCCAGCGCGTGGAGATCCTAAACCGGGTGTTGCGCCACGACCTCCGAAACGGGATGAACATCATCGAAGGCTGTGCCGTGATGCTCGCCGAGGCCGTCGACGCCGAGGACGAACGGTACGCACGGACCATCCAGGAGCAGGCGGGCGATCTGATCTCGCTGGCCGACAAGACCCGTGCCGTCGAGCGCTCCCTCGAGAGCGCCGACACGTCCGTCGAGGAAGTCGACGTCGTCGGGGACATAGAGCGTGCGATCGAACGGGTGGGCTCGGAGTTTCCCGAGACGGAGGTCGCGTTCTCGTTGCCCGAGAGCGTGGGGGTCCGGGCCAGCGAGCTCGTCGGCCGTGCGATCTACCACGTCCTCGAGAACGCCGTCGTCCACAACGACCAGTCGGTGCCACGGGTCGAGGTGACGGTCTCCGTGGTCGACGACGGCGAGACGGTCCGGATCGCGGTCGCCGACAACGGGCCGGGGATCCCCGAGGAGGAACGGGAGCTGCTCGCCGGCGAGGAGGAGATCACCCAGCTGCGCCACGCCAGCGGGCTCGGGCTGTGGTTCGTCAACTGGGCCGTCAGACAGTCCGGCGGGAGAGTCGAGTTCGCCGAGAACACCCCGCGGGGGACCGTCGTGACCCTCGAGTTGCCCGCCGCCGCCGGGCGACGGACGCCCGGGCTTCCCGTAGACGACTGACGGGCTCCGCGGGCACCATCGCTCGGGCCCGCGCCGAGTCGTCTTACCGCGTCAGCGGCGCGTTGAAGCCGCGTTCGTGTTCGCGGACGGCCTCCCAGGTGCGTTCACACTCACAGGAGACCTGTTCGAACACCGACGGATCGCCGCGCAACGAGAAGTCCTTGATCGCCCGTTCGACCAGCTCGTCACACTCCCCACAGTTGTGTGCCCCCCGATCGGAGCCCGCGCCGACCGGATCCGAGACGACGATGGCGTCGACGCCGTCGGACTCCGCGGTCGCGTCGGCTCCCGAATCGCCGGCGGTCTCGGCGAGGACGTGGGCGACCGACCAGAGCCACGGGGGCCGGTAGCCGCCGTGGAAGTACAGCTCGTCGACCATCGTGTACCGCTGGACGTTACACGGGTTCATCGAGACGGTGTGACAGCCCTCGACCGCCTCACAGCGTTCGATCGAGGAGATCATGTCCGCGATCGCCTCCGACTCGGTGAGGAAAGGCGGTTTCATGAGCAGGTAGGCTTTCACGCCGGCTGTGGCCCCCTCGGCGGCCGCGCTCGCGGTGCGGACCTCCGCACAGGCGTCCTCGAAGTCGGCGAACGAGAAGTACTTGTTGACACAGTCACGGCGGACGCGGTCGGTCGCCGTCTCCAGACCGACCGCGACGTCGGTGTCGATGTCGTGGTCGGTGAACGTGGCCACCTTCTCCCGATCGACGAAGTCGGGCAGCGACTCGAGGACGATCCGCTCGCGGTCGGCGAACGTCTCGGCGATCGCCCGGCGGCTCTCGGGGCCGACCTCCCGGTCGTCGAGGAACGAACCGGAGGTGTAGATCTTCACCAGCGGCGCCGGGGAGTCGGCGTGGTCGGCCTCGTACTCGAGACAGACCTCGATCTGATCCATCAGGGCTTCGTGGCCCACGAAGCCACCCTCGACGCTCTCGGCGACGTAGCCACACATCGTACAGCCGCCGGCGCGGGCCCACCGGCAGCCGCCGGTGTTGAGCACGATCGTCAGGCTCTCTGTGACCCCGTCCGGCGTCCGGTCCTCGTCGAGCCAGACGCGGGTGGGTTCGTGGGGGTCGTAGCTCGCGTCCTTGCGCGAGCGGATCTCCCGCATCACCGCGTTGTGGGCGTCCATTCCCTTCCCTCGCTCGTAGACCTCGGGCGTGGGGGCACTCATTACCCGAACAGAGGGGGCGAGCGGTAAAGCGGCTTCGTCTCGGCTCCCCGGCTTCGTCACGCTTTAGCACGTACGTCCCGACTCCCTGGCTTCGCCTCGCTCTTCCCCTCCGTCTCGACCCCCCGGCGTCACCCGGCTCCGTCACGCTTTACCACGTCCGTTCCGAACGGCCGGTATGAGTTCCGTCCCCGAGCGCTCGGCGGTCGACCGGGAGTACACCTGGGATCTCGAGAGCATTTACGCGAGCGACGACGACTGGGAGGTCGCCTTCGAGGCCGCGAGCGGGCTGGTCGAGGAGCTGGCCGACTACGAGGGGCGGGCGGTCGAGGACGCCGAGACGCTGCTCGAGGTCCTCGAGCTGCGCGAGCGGCTGATGCGGCGAGTGTCGACCGTCTACGCCTACGCGAGAATGCGAAGCGACGAGGACACGACCGACCAGGGCTACCAGGCGATGGCCGCCAGGGCGGGCTCGCTCGCCTCCGAGGCGAGCGCCGCGGCGTCGTTTCTCGAGCCGGAGCTCCAGACGCTCTCCAGAGAGGAGTTCGAGGCGATGGTCGAGTCGGTCCCCGAACTCGAGACCTACGACCACTACGTCGACGACGTGCTCCGGATGACCGCCCACACCCGCTCGGCCGAGGTCGAGTCGCTGCTGGCCGAGCTGGGTGAGGTGACCGGTGCGCCGGGGGAGGTCTACAGCATGCTCTCGGACGCCGACATGACGTTTCCGACCGTCGAGGACGCCGACGGGAAGCCCGTCGAGATCACCCAGAGCAACGTCGTCAACCTGCTCAGGCGGTCCGACCGCGCGTTCAGAAAGCGCGTCTACGAGGCGTACTTCGACGAGTGGGAGACGGTCCGAAACACCGTCGCCGCCGCCTACAAGAACAGCGTCAAAGCGGACGTGAAACTCGCACGGGCGCGCGAGTACGAGACGGCCCGGGAGGCCGCCCTCGACGGGCCGAACGTCCCCGTCGAGGTGTACGACACCCTCGTAGAGACCGTCGAGGCCGAACTCGACGGGCTCCACCGTTACCTCGAGCTCAAACGCGGTGCCCTCGACGTCGAGCAGCTGCGGATGTGGGACCTGTACGCACCGCTGGCCGGCGAGGAGCCCGAACTCCCCTACGAGGAGGCCACCGACTACGTCGTCGACGCCCTCGCCCCGATCGGCGAGGAGTACCGCTCCCGGGTCGCCGAGGGACTCGACTCCCGCTGGGTCGACGTCTACGAGAACGACGGCAAACGGTCGGGAGCCTACTCGGGAGGCACCTACGACACCCAGCCGTTCATACTGATGAACTACCAAGAGGACGTCTCCTCGATGTACACGTTGGCCCACGAGCTCGGCCACTCGATGCACTCGGAGCTGACCAAAGAGAGCCAGCCCTACGTCTACTCCGGCTACGAGATCTTCGTCGCCGAGGTCGCGAGCACGGTCAACGAGGCGCTTCTGACCGACCACCTCCTCGAGACGGTCGAGGACACGACCCTCCGTCGGCACGTCCTCAACGAGTTCCTCGAGCGGGTGCGGTCGACGCTGTACCGACAGACGCTGTTCGCCGAGTTCGAAGCCCGGACCCACGAGCTAGAGGAAAACGGGGAGGCGCTGACCGCCGACCGCCTCGACGAGCTCTACTACGGGCTCAAAGAGCGGTACTACGAGCCGGCCGTGGTCGACGACCGGATCGCCCGCGAGTGGATGCGAATCCCCCACTTCTACCGGGCCTTCTACGTCTACCAGTACGCGACCGGGATCTCCGCGGCGCTGGCGATCGCAGACCGGATCCTCACGGAGGGCGAGCCGGCGGCGGCCGACTACCGGGCGTTCCTCCGGCGGGGCTCGCGTGGCTACCCACTCGAGTTGCTGTCGGTCGCCGGCGTCGACATGAGCGAGCCGACGCCGGTCGAGCGCGCGCTCGCGAGCTACCGGGAGCGAACCGAGGAGCTCGCGGCAGAACTCGAGTGACTTAGGACCCAAAGGCACATTTATCAGCGGAGACGTACCCTCATACGACAGGATGTCTCGAAGTCCTTCGCTTCCCGACCGACCACGTCGCGACATCGATCCGGATCTGCCGGACGACGAGCGGTTGGAGGCGTTACGTAATCACTTTCTGGAGATCGTCGAGGTCAACGACGCACTCACCGACCAGCTCGAGAACGCCCGCAGCCGTCGGGAGGAGCTTCGCGGGCGGGTCGACCGCGTCGGACGGGAGAACGAGACGCTGAAGAGCTCCTCGCTTTACATCGCGACCGTCGAGGACCTCCTCGAAGGGGAGGTGGTGGTCAAACAACACGGCAACAACCAGGAGGTGCTGACCGACGTCTCCCCGCGGCTCGGCGACCGGATCGACCCCGGCGACCGGGTCGCCGTCGACGACTCCTTTGGCATCCAGCAGCTCCTGAGCGCGGAGACCGACGCCCGTGCTCAGGCGATGGAGATCGACGACAGTCCGGACGTCGGCTACGAGGACATCGGCGGCATCGACGAACAGATCAGGGAGGTCCGCGAGGCGGTCGAACAGCCACTCGCCCGTCCGGAGCTGTTCGAGCAGGTCGGTATCGATCCACCGAGTGGCGTCTTACTCTACGGCCCGCCGGGGACGGGCAAGACGATGCTCGCGAAGGCCGTCGCCACCCAGACCGACGCCACCTTCATCAAGATGGCCGGCTCCGAGCTCGTCCGCAAGTTCATCGGCGAGGGATCACGGCTCGTCCGGGACCTCTTCGAGCTGGCACGCGAGCGCCAGCCGGCGATCATCTTCATCGACGAGATCGACGCCATCGCCGCCAGACGGACCGAGTCGAAGACGTCGGGTGACGCCGAGGTCCAGCGGACGATGATGCAGCTGCTCTCCGAGATGGACGGCTTCGAGGCACGGGGCAACGTCCGGATCATCGCGGCGACCAACCGGTTCGACATGCTCGACCGGGCCATCCTCCGGCCCGGCCGGTTCGACCGGCTCATCGAGGTGCCAAAACCCGACGAGGAGGGCCGGGAGATCATCTTCCGGATCCACACCCGCGGGATGAGCGTCGACGGGGACGTCGACTTCGCCGCGCTGGCGAGTGAGACCGCCGACTACAGCGGCGCCGAGATCGCGAGCGTCGCGACCGAGGCCGGGATGTTCGCGATCCGGGACGACCGGACGACGGTCCGGGTGGTCGACTTCGAGAGCGCCATCGAGAAGATCGAAGACGGAGAGGCCGGCGAGATTATTCCGTCGGAGAACTACTTCTACCACTGAGGACCGGGGAAGCTTTGACCCCGCCGTCGGTACGATCGGACATGTACACGCGAGCGCTCCGGAGGGGATTGCGGTGATCGACGAGGTGAACGACGCGCTAGAGGAGATCGGCTTCGATCCCGGGACGAACGTGCTCACCCGTCGGCAGGCACAGGTGCTGGCCCTCCGCGAGCGGGAGATCCCCCAGGCGGAGATCGCCGCCGCCCTCGGAACCTCGCGGGCGAACGTCTCCTCGATCGAGGGGAGCGCGCGGGACAACCTCGAGAAGGCCCACGAGACCGTGGCGTTCGCGGAGGCGCTTCGCGCACCGGTCCGGATACGGATCCCGTCTGGGACCGACCTCTACGACGTGCCGGGGGAGGTGTACGACGCCTGTGACGCCGCCGGCGTGAAGGTGACACAGACGGCGCCGGATCTCATGAAGGTGGTCAGCGACGCCGCCGGCGACGCGGTCGTCGGCCGGCGGATCGAGGAGGACCTCGTCGTCAGCGCGACCACCGACGGGACGGTCCGGGTGCGCCGTCCCGACGAGGAGTGAGACACAGTCCCCGGGGGGTCGAGGGGAGTCGACGCCGACGTGACCGTCCGGCTACCTCGGAGATAGCAACCGACTTTAACCCCCGTTACGAACCACAGTGTATGGTCGAGTACGTCATCATCGGCGACGGGATCTCCGGGAGTTCGGCCGCCGAGACGCTCCGGGAGGAGGACCCGGGTGGCGAGATCACCGTCATCACCGATGAGGGGGAGACGTTGTACAACCGTATTCTGATCAAAGAACACGCCAAAGGCAAGCTCCCCGAGGCCCCGATCTCGATCCACGATCCCGACTGGTACGACGAACGCGACATCGAGCTCTCACTCGACACCCACGTCACCTCCGTCGACGTCGATGAGAAGCTCGTCCACACCCACGAGGGCGAGGCGGTGAGCTACGACAAGCTGCTGGTCGCCACCGGCGGCACGCCGACCCAGCTACCGGTTCCGAACAGCGACGCCGACGGCATCCACCACTTCTGGACGTTCCAGGACGCCCGGCGCATCCGCGAGGCGGCCGAGAGCTCGGAGGAGGCCGTCGTCGTCGGCGCCGGGCTGCTCGGCATCGACTTCGCCGCCGTCTGTGGCGCACAGGGCGTCGACGGGGCGTACCTGATGCGTGGGAACCGGTGGTGGCGCTACGCGCTCTCGCTCGAGGGCGCGGAGATCATGCACCAGGGGATGCGCGACGTCGGCGTCGAGCCGGTCTTCGAGAGCGGCGTCGACCGCTTCGAAGTCGACGACGACGGCCACGTCACCGCGGCGGTCGACCCGAACGGCGATCGCTACCCGTGTGACTGGGCCGGGGTCGCGATCGGCCTCTCGTTTAACACCGAGTTCCTCCAGGGGACGGGCATCGAGACCGACGACGGCATCGTCGTCGACCAGTACATGCGAACGAACGTCGAGGACGTCTACGCCTCCGGCGACATCACCCGGTTTTACGACGTGCTCCTCGGCGAGCACGCCCAGAACGGCTCCTGGGGTTCGGCCAAAGAGCAAGGGCGGGTCGCCGCCGTCAACATGGCCGCCGACGCGGCCGAAGAGGAGTTCGAGTGGGTCTCCTCGTACTCGATCACCCACTTCGACTTCCCGTTTCTCTCGTTCGGTCACCCGACCCTCGGCGAGGACCACGCCGAACGCAAGTACTCGGAGACCGAGTGGCGCCGGATCGCGTTCAAAGACGGCAAGATCGTCGGCGGCGTCCTCATCGGCGATCTCTCCCCCCAGAGCGCGTTCAAACAGCTGATGCGGGAGGGCCGTGAGGTCGTGGGCCAAAAGGAGAAGCTACTGGAAAAACGGGTGGACCTCGACTCGCTCGCGCCGGCACAGGAGCAGTAAGCGAGAGCGGGAGTCGAGACGGCCCCCTACCGGTGATCGACCGGACGGAGTGCCGACGACCCTGAAGGGGTCACGACGCCCCACGCGGAACGGCCGTGGGCACCGACCGCCGACCG
>PUPA01000170.1 GCA_003552885.1 Natrialbaceae archaeon | reverse complement strand
CGTCATCTCGCCGAACCGCGAGGCGAGCACGCCGGCCTCCCGGAGCGCGCCGACGGCGTCCTCGGCCGACGAGCCGGTTCCGTCGACGTCGACGAGGACGATGTTCGTCTCCGGCGGCCGAACCGTGACCCCCTCGATCCCTTCGAGCCCCTCCGCCAGGGCCGCGGCGTTCTCGTGGTCGGTCGACAGCTCCGCGACGTTCTCCAGCGCGCGGAGCCCCGGTCCGGCGATGACGCCGGCCTGGCGCATCCCGCCGCCGAACAGCTTGCGGCTCCGGCGGGCGCGCTCGATAAACTCCTCGCTCCCGGCGAGCATCGAGCCGACCGGCGCGCCGAGGCCCTTCGAGAGACAGAACATCACGGAGTCGACGGGCGCGACGAGCTCGGCGGCCGGCACGTCGAGGGCGACGGCGGCGTTGAACAGTCGGGCGCCGTCGAGGTGGACGGGAACGCCGCGGTCGTGGGCGGCCTCCGCGGCGGCCGCGATCCGACCCGGGCCGTTGGCCAGCCCCCCGCGGGCGTTGTGGGTGTTCTCGAGACAGCACAGCCCGGTGCCGGGTCGGTGGAGGTCCTCCTCGATGTGTGCGTCGGCGACCTCCCCGGGGGTCGGGATCCCCCGGTCGGCGTCGACGGTCCGCAACTGGAGCCCCGAGTGGACGGCGAAGCCGCCGAGCTCCCACTTGACGACGTGGCTCTCGACGTCCGCGAGGACCTCCTCGCCGGGCTCCGTGTGGACCTGTGCGGCGATCTGGTTGCCCATCGTCCCCGTGGGAACGTAGAGGGCCGCCTCCATCCCGACGCGCTCGGCCGCCCGCGCCTCGAGCTCGTTGACCGTCGGATCCTCGCCGTAGACGTCGTCGCCGACGGGCGCCGCCGCGGCCGCCTCGCGCATCGCCTCGTCCGGGGTCGTCACCGTGTCCGACCGGAGATCGATCATGTCGGCCCGTAGCCGTCCGACCGTGATATAGCCGGCGACTGCTCCGGGACACTCACCCGGAGCCAGCCGCCCGCCCGTCCGGAGGTCTATCGATCCGCCCGGGGTCGGCCAATCCGCCCGATGTCGGTCAGTCGAACCCGAGCAGTGACCGGAGCGTTCGGGTACGGACGCCACACCGGTCGGCATACGAGCACGCTTCACACTTCGAGCGGTTCCGCGTCCGCGGCGGCGGGCCGTCGAGGCTCCTGACGGTCCGTAGCGCCCGGCGGTAGCGCGCCTTCCGGCGGGTGCCGAGCCGGATCCGTCTGATGGCTCCGTAGGCCGGATACTCGACGATCGCCGTCTCGACCGGCCGTCCGTGTTCCCAGGCGACGGCCTTCGCGGCCGCGACGGCGGCGACCGACTGGGGCTCCCAGACGCCCCGGTCCGGCGGCCGGCCGGGTGAGATCAGCGAGGGCTCGGGCGGCTCGGTCAGCAGTTTGTGGACGATCCCGCGACAGTCCCGCCCGGTCGCCAGCACCGCTCGCTCCCCGGGCGAACACAGCTCCCGCCAGCGCCCGTCGCGTTCGAGCCGTTCGCGGGCGTCCGCGAGCCGGGATCGGTAGCTGTCGGGGTCGACGGCGATCGGCTCGTCGGCGAGTTCGGCGTCCTCGGCCGCCAGCGAGCGCTCGTACCGGAACGCGAGCTCCCGGATCGCCGCGACCTCGGGAGGGGGCTCGTGGTCGTCCTCCAGTCGCCTGTAGTAGAGCTTTCGCGGGCAGTAGGCGGCCGTCCGGAGGTCGCCGAACGTGACGTACGACACGGGCCGTCTGGTCGCCCCATCGGATAAAAATCCTCAGAACGCGACCCCGGGACGGGGGGCCGAACGACGCATCCGGCGGCTCTAGAACGGGAGCAGCGACCGGAGCCGTCCGATCACACCGCCCGAACGCTGCTCGCGGTAGCGTTCGAATCGGGGGTGAAGCTCGTTGAGCAGTTCCTGTCGGCTCTCGAAACGTTCGCGCTCTACGTCCGCTATCAGTGTCCCGAGCCGGACGTCGCTTCCGTCGACGTCGTAGGGCACGTGTGCGTCTCCGAGCGTGGCGAGTACCTCCTCTCTGTCGGCGGGAAACGACAGCTCGACGTCCCGCAGCCGGGCGTCGACGGCGGCGATTCCGAACTCGACGCTCTCTGGCTCGTCGTCGGTCCCACCGGACGGCGGCCTGACACCCATACCGGCCTCTCAGCCGCCGTCGACAAAAACCCTCCCGACAGCCATTTGCCCCTCGCCGTGAACCAACGGCCATGACCGAGTACACGACGGTCTCCATCCCGAAAGAGCTCGCCGAGCGGGTCGAGGTGACGATCGAGGGCACCAGCTTCTCGAGTACGAGCGACCTCGTGCGATTCCTGCTTCGCAGCATCGTCATCCAGCACCAGCGCTCGGGCGAGCTGACCGAGGCGGAGTTCGAGGAGATCGCCGAGAGCCTGCGTGCGCTCGGCTACCTGGAGTGACCCGGCCTCCGGTCGAGCCGAGAGCGCTCGCTCACGGCTCCGAAAGGCGCTCTTCGGGGGGCTCGGCGTCGACGATCTCGACCGGCAGCCGGCTCCCGGCCCGGTCGAACGCCCCGAAGGAGTCGTCCTCGGGCTCCCACGGCGGGACCGCGACGAAGACCACCTGTGCGAGGTCGTCCCGTTCGGTCACTCGGAGCTCGCCGACGGGGTGAGAGAGGAACCGTCCCTGTATCTGCCTGGCGGGCGTCGAGAGGTCGACGCCGAAGACGGCGTTGACGGAGTTGCCGGGGTCGGGGAGGAAAAAGTCCGTGAACACCGGCGTCTCAGGGCCGAGCCCACCGGCGCCAGTGAGCTCGCCGGCCGGGGTGACCGAGAGGCCCGTGTTGACGTCGTCGGGGTCGGCGTCGTCGGCCAGATCGAGCAACACCGAAACGAGCGCGCGGGTGACGTAGACCACGACGGTCCCTCGGGCTCGAACGGTCTTAGCCTTGTGCCTCGGAACCGTGGCCCGCGAGCCTCGGATCTCCCTCAGAACGGGAGCAACGCACGGACGTTCTCCGCGTACAGCCGTGGGGTGCGCGCTCGCGAGCCCGCGAGGGCGTCCTCGAGAGCACGGCTCGCCCCCGAGAGCACGCCGGCACCGTGGCCGACGAGGATCCGTTCGGGGCCGAAGCCGCCGAGAGCCTCCCGGGGCGGGAACCCACGCAGCATCGGGTGGACCCCCAGCCGCTCGTCGCCGGCCACGAAGTAGTCGGCGGTCCCCACCGACTCCGGAACGAGGAGGGTCCGTCCGTCGGGCTCGAACAGCGCGACCTCCTGCCAGAACCTGGAGTTCCTGACGACCGTCGCCTCGATCCCGGTGTCGGCGAGCTCGGCGCCAAAGCGGGCGATCGGCGCGTCGATCTCCCCGGCGACGCCGTCGAAGAAGTCCGGCAGGTAGACCGGGACCTCGTGGCGCGTCGCCACGGCCGCCGCGTCGCGTTTGTGCCGGTCGAGACAGACCACGACGCCGGCGACCGGCCCGATCTCCGCGAGCAGCCGGTCGAGCTCGACGGCGTCGACGGGGTCTATCACCCACGCCTCGCCGTCGACCTCGAGGGCGTGGCTCGCCCGCTGCATCGTCTCCCCCGGGTGGGCGATCCAGCCGACGCCGCCCTCGAAGCGGTCGATCTCGCGTAGCTCCGTCCCGCGCTCGTCGATCCGGAAGGTCATGGCCGAGGTACGGGCGCGAGGGAGATAAGCGGCGGCCAGACGGCAACGCTCACGGACGACGGCGCGTCGATCCACCGCCGGACGACGCCTCTTTGGTGCCCGCGCGAGTAGCCGGGGATATGTTGACCGGCCTGGCCTGGCTCGCCCTCGAGGTCAAGTACCTCGAGCCGGCGCGTGCGTTCTACGGCGACGTCCTCGAGCTGTCGACGCTCGCGGAGACCGACGGCGAGCTCCGGTTCGAGGCGGGCGAGACGGCCCTCGTCCTGCGTCGACCCGACGGCGTCCCCCGCGGGGGGCTTCACACCCACTTCGCGTTCTCGATCCCCGCCGGGGAGTACGACGACTGGTGGGACCGTCTCGAACGAAGCCACGAGCTCGAGGAGTTCCGGTTCGGGGACGCCCGCTCGCTGTACCTCTACGATCCGGACGGCAACTGCGTCGAGCTCGGCCAGCGGCCGGTGTCGGGTCCGGGCATCGACGGGATCTTCGAGGTCGTCCTCGAGGTCGAAGAGCTCGCCCGTGCGGAGGCGTTCTACGCCGGTCTCGGCTTCGAGACGGTCGACCGCGGTCGGGGTCGGACACGGATCCGGATGGCCGGCCCCGTCGCCCTCGAGCTGTGGGAGCCCCAGCTCGGACTCGCCGACGCCCGCGGCGGGGTCCACGTCGACCTGGGCTTCCGGTGTCCCGACCCCGCGGCCGCGGCCGCGGCCGTCGCGGACCGTGCTCCGTCGGTGGAGGTCACCGACCGGGCGGTGGTCCGCGACCCCGACTGCCACCACCTGACCTTCCTCCCCGAGTGAGCCCGTCAACCGGGACCGCTACGGCCGATCGCCTCCGTCGGGCGCTCCGCGGTCGCCGTCGCTGCCGTCGTCCTCGTCGGGTGGCCCGCGGTCGTCGTCGCTCTCCGGCGGTCCGCGGTCGCCATCACTGCTCCCCCCGCCGTCGCTGCCATCCACGTCGTCGCTGCCATCCACGTCGTCGCTGCCATCCACGTCGTCGCTGCTGACCTCGTCGTCGGTTTGGTTCCCGGGATCGTCCGGCGGTCCTGCACGATCACTGGCGTTTCCGGTGTCGGCTGGCGGCCCTGCACGATCACTGGCGTTTCCGGTGTCGGCTGGCGGTCCTGAACGGTCGTCGGTTTGGTTTCCGGGATCGTCCGGCGGTCCTGCACCATCACTGGCGTTTCCGGTGTCCGCCGGCGGTCCGCCATCGGTTTGGTTCCCGGGGTCGGCAGGCGGTCCACGGTCGTCCGAACTCCCGACGCCGTCCGGTGGTCCGGTGCTGTCGCTTTGGTTACCGACGCCCTCTGGCGGCCCCGTTGTGACGTGCTCGGGAGGGCCACGCGGCGGCTCGACGCCCGCCGTCCGCGTCGCCGCTTCGGCGACGTCCGGCCCGTAGAGCTCTTCGGTCTCGTTCCATAGCTGGTGGATCCGTTCGGTGTCGGCACCGGTCTCCTCGGCGCGGCGCTCGGCGTCCTCCAGTGCGTCCTCGAGGTTCGCGATCCGGACGGCGAGGCCGGTCGTTCTGGCCTCCCTGGCGACGGGATTCAGCTCGTCGTCCTCGAGACGTTCTTTTTCGGCCTGGAGGCGCTCGATGCGCTCCTCTAAGCGCTCCGTACGCTCGGCAACGAGCTGCCCGCGGCGCTCTTCGTCCGCGCCCTCGAACGACGCGGCGAACGTCCCGTCTTCGATCGCGTCGCTCGAGGAGGCTTCGGTCGCCGACATGAACTCCGAGACCTCGGCTCCCATCTGGCGCTCCTCGCCGTCGAGTGCGCCGACGATGGCGCCGCCGACGGCCGGCGCGACTGCAAGCCCGACGACGGCGAGCGCGGCGAGAGCGATCATCCCCCTGATACCGGCCATCGTCCTCACTTGGGGGCCAACTGGTTAAAAACACGGACCTTCGTTCGAACCGTTCAGTGTCGCCGCCG
>PUPA01000172.1 GCA_003552885.1 Natrialbaceae archaeon | reverse complement strand
GGCGTCTCCACGGACGCCGACGAGGAGCGGGTCAGACGAGCCTACCGCGAGCTGTCGAAGCGCCACCACCCCGACCAGGGCGGCTCCAGAGAGCGGTTCCTGCGGATCCAGGAGGCCTACGAGCGGATCACCGGGGAGTCGGCACCGGCCGACGACCGCCGGGAGCCGGATCCGACCTTCCACCCCGCCGCGGAGCCGGGCCGGGAGGTCACCCCCCTCGGCGAAGGGGTGACCGTCGAGGGCGAACTCCTCACGCTCACGCTGGTGGCGCTTGCCCAGGACGTCGACCTCGCGACGGCGCTCGCCGACGGTCCCGCGAGCGCTCCCGCCGGCCGAGCCGTCGCCTTCTTCCGGGCGTACAACCCGGGTCCTCGGCCGGTCGCCTGGCGGGGCCGGGAGGCGACGAGTTTCATCGGCGACGACGGCTTCATGTACGGGGGCTCGAACGCCGTCTCGCGGTCCGACCGACTCCCGGGTCGGTGGGCGGTCGAGTCGGTCGAGCTCCGTCCCGGCCGGGCCGTCGAGGGCGTCATCGTGGCACGACAGCTCCCCGAGGGAGTCGCCGTCGAGGAGGTCGTCTACGGTCAGCGAGGGCCCGAGGGCCGGACCGAGCGGTACCTCTTCGAGCTCGGACCCGCAGTCCGCGAGGAGCTGGATCGGCTCCCGTTCGACTGAGGGACGTCCGGTCGGGAGACCGGTACACTCGTGTGTTGGGGCCGATGTGCGCGAGCGTGGTGGCCAGTACACTCGTGTGTATCGGCGCCGGGGGTGAAACGAGCGAAAGGTCGAAACCGAGAAGGGTAAGACAGATACGACCGTCGCCCCAACCGTCGAACGATGGCAACTGCAGCGGCGCGCCACCGGCTGCGCGAGAACACCCTGGCGACGACGATCGCCCTGACGATCGTCGGCTACGCCCTGGTGATCGGAACGTTCGTGCTGGACCTGCCGTACCCCGAGCTCACCCAGACGCAGGTGAACGTCCTGACCCACCTGATCGCGATCATCAACGCCGCAACGACGGCGTTGCTCGTGCTCGGCTGGTACTGGATCCGGCGGGGGATGGTCGACAGACACCGCGTCGCGATGGTCGGGGCGTTCGTGCTCATCCTGCTGTTTCTGGTCGTCTACCTGCTGCGGGTCGGCGGCGGCGGGGAGAAGTTCTTCGTCGGCCCCGACCTCGTCCGGTACGCCTACCTCGTGATGCTCGCGGTCCACATCGTGCTGTCGGTCGTCGCCGTTCCGGTGGTGCTGTACGCGCTGTTGCTGGGGTTGACCCACACCCCCGCGGAGCTACGGGGAACGTCCCACGCACGGATCGGCCGGATCGCGGCGGGCAGCTGGATCCTGAGTCTGGTCCTCGGGGTCGTCACCTACCTCCTTCTCAACCACGTGTACGACTACACGTTCGAACCGCTGATGATCGTGTGACCGTCGCGTCCCGACGACTCGTCCGGCCACCGTCCCCAGCCGCGGCCACGAACCGTCCCCAACCGCGACCCCTCCCCAGCCGCAGCCGCGAACCGTCCCCAACCGCGGCTGCGAACCGCCCCGCTTTTGTGACGACCGGCCCTATCGCCCCCGTGCGCGAGTTCTCGGCCGACTACCTGCGTCGGACCCGCGAGGGGATGTGGGACTCCCTGGAGGCGCTGGCACCCCTCGAACTCGACGACCGCGGGCGGATCCTCGACGTCGGCTGTGGGTCGGGCGAGCTGAGCCGGGTGCTCGCGGCGAACTCCCCGGCGACGGTGATCGGCTGTGACGCCGACCGCGAGCTGCTCGCCGTCGCCGCCGACTACGTGCCGGTGTTCGCCGGCGACGCGAGCCGGCTCCCGCTCGCCGACGGCGCCGTCGACCTCGTCGTCTGTCAGGCGCTTTTGATCAACCTCCCCGAGCCCACCGCGGCCCTGCGGGAGTTCGCCCGCGTCTCGAGTGACCTCGTCGCGGCGATCGAGCCGGACAACGGCGCCGTCGACGTCGAGTCGACGGTCGCCGACGAGGCGGCCCTCGAACGCCGGGCCCGGCGGGCGTACCTCGAGGGGGTCGACACCGACGTGACCCTCGGTGCCGACGCGGCCGGGGCGTTCGCGGCCGCCGGCGTCGAGACCATCGCCAGCCGTCGGTACGACCACGTCAGGACGGTCGAGCCCCCCTACGACGGACGGGCGCTGGCGAACGCCCGCCGGAAGCTGACCGGCGCCGGGCTCGCCGACGACCGCGCGACGCTGCTCGCGGGCGAGCTCTCGCCGACCGGCTACGACGAGCTCCGGAGCGACTGGCGCGAGATGGGCCGGAGCGTGGCCGAACAGATGCGGGCGGGGGAGTACCACCGGACCGAGACCGTCCCGTTCTACGTCACCGTCGGCAGGCTCCCGAAACGGGCCCGAGGGGAGTGACGGGCCGGTAGCGGCCGGCCTGGGGGAGCCGGCCGTAGAGAGGGGTGTCGGAAACTCGAGGGGTCGACACAGCTATAGGCGCTCCGTGTGACGGTTCTCGACGAATGCCCACCGCCACGGAGCTCCTGGACCGGCGCGCTGACGGGGTCCCCTACGGGCGGCTGGCGGACGCCTTCCTCACCTTCGATCGGTGGACCGGCGACGATCCGCTGGTGTTGCTCGCGGAGGCCGCGGCCGCCTCGACGGGCCAGCGCTACCTGACCGGCGTCCGCCCGACGGCCGAGCGGTTTCGGGAGACGTTCGTCGGGAGCGGTCGGCTCGACTCGTACGCGGAGCTCGCCGCCGTCGAGCTCGACGACGACGAGCTGGTCGAGGCCTTCGGCGCCGAGCGCAAGCGTCGCGTGCTGCTCGAGGCCGCGGACGCACTGGCCGGTCGAGCCGGCGACGACCTGACCGCCCTGCGGTCGTGGGCGGCCGAAGCCGACGTCTACCGGTACGACGAGGATCCAATCGGCGCCGTGGCGGGCGTCGGCCCGGCGACCTTCCAGTACCTGCGGATGCTCGCCGGCGTCGACACGGTCAAACCCGACCCACCGACCGTCGAGCTCGTCGAGGGACTCGCGGACGGACTCGAGGACTCGCCGCTCGACGCCACAGAGCCCCTCCGAACCGTCGCCTCCTGTGAGTGGCTCGCCTGTGAGACGGGCTACCGGCGCCTCGAGATCGACCGGATCGCCTGGTGGCACGCGGCCGACGAGGACGAACGCGCCGCGGCGGCTCCGGAGCGGTAGCCGGCGCCGGACGCGGGGAGACGACCGTCGGGCTTAACCGGTTTCGATCGTATTCTCATAGCGATGGATCGACTCCACGCCCGGTACCCGTTTCTCGAGGCCGCCCGCGAGGCCGTCGCCGAGGAGGCGGTCGACCTCGCGACCGTCGTCGAGCGGGACCGGGAGGTGGTCGATCGCGCCCGCGAGCGGGTGCTTGCGGCCCTCGACGGGGAGGGCGTCGGCTCGCCCCGGCGGGATCCGCGCGTCGAACTGCTCTCTTATCCCGTCGCCCGGGTGCTCGTCTCCGCCGTCGACGAGCACGTGTTGCTCCGTTACTACGCCCGTGCGGAGGCCGCCACCGCCCACGAGCGGTTCACCACGGATCTCGGGACGACGACGGAGCTCAAGAGCGTCGAGCGGACGAGCCTCGAGCTCGGGGAGCTCCTCCGGGAGTTCGACCTCGTCGACGCCGTCCGGCCGGTCGGGGACGGCTACCGCGTGGCCGTGAGCGCGTACCTCCGGCTCGCGACGGACCTCTGGGGGGAGGAGTGGCGGCTGGTCAACCGCGCGCTCGCCGACGGGGAGGTGCCGGTCACCGACGGCGAGCTCCGGACGCTGCTGCGGGAGGCCGTCCGGATCCGCGTCGAGGCGGGGCTGCCGTTCGACGTCCCGGACGCGATCGCCGCATCCCTCGAGGACGAGACGGCCGCCGTCCGGGAAGCGCTCGCCGAGCTCGACCTCACCCGCGAGATCGACACCGTCGTCCCGGAGCTGTTCCCCCCGTGTATGACCGCGCTGCTCGACGCCATCCGGACCGGCGAGCACCTCGAGCACCACTCTCGCTTTGCGATCACCGCCTTCCTGACGAGCATCGGGATGAGCACCGACGAGATCGTCGAGCTCTACCGCGTCAACGCCGGCTTCGGCGAGGAGGTGACCCGCTATCAGACCGACCACATCCGCGGGGAGACCTCGCCGACGGAGTACTCCCCGCCCTCGTGTGCGACGATGCAGTCCTACGGCGACTGCGTCAACAAAGACGACCTCTGTGAGCGGATCTCCCACCCGATGGCCTACTACGAGAGACGCCTCGAGGACGCCGACGAGGACGAACTAGAGGACTGGCGCGAGGCGACCGTAGAGGAGAGCGAGTGACTCGGCCGGGGCGAGCACGGAATGGAGGCGACCGCAGGGCGAGTGACTCGATCGAGGTAAGCCCGAGACGGAGGCAACCGTTGGGATGGCGGCTCGCCCGGAGCCGACTCGGGGGACACGCAGCCGGTCTGGGGGCCGTCGGCCGCCGCCGAGGGGACGTTGACAAGGTTAAATACCGTCGATGGAGAAGGACCAGTGAAACGATGGACATCGCCGATATCGCCACCACGGAGTACGTCGAGGTCGACGTCGGAACGCGAATGGGGAAGGTCCGTGCCTCCTTCGAGAACGGCAACCCCAAGGGGCTGGTCGTCTTCGACGACGGCGAGTACGCCGGCGTGATCAGCGAACGGGAGGTACTCCAGTCGCACGTCGAGGACGACGCCAAGGTGGCGGCGCTGATCAAGCCGAGTCGCACCGATCCGGTGCCGGTGATCGACCGCGGAGAGGGCGTTCGGGAGGCCGCACGGATGCTCGTGGAGGGCAACGCTCGCGTGGCCCCGGTCTTCGAGAACGGGGAGCTCTACGGGGTGATAAGCGCGGACGCGATCCTCGCGTCGGTGCTCGAGAGCCTCGACGCGATCACCGTCGCGGACGTCTACACCGACGACCCCGTGATCCTCCGGGAGAGCGACGGCATCGGGAAGGCGGTCAACCACCTCCGGGAACACGGCGTCTCGCGGCTCCCGGTCGAAAACGGGAGCGGCAACCTCTCCGGAGTGGTAACCACACACGACATCGCCGACTTCGTCATCCGCGGGGACACGAAGACGACCACCGGCGACCGGGTCGGCGAGGGCGATCGGATGCTCGACGTTCCCCTCTACGACATCATGACCAGCCCCGTGGCGACGACGACCGTCGAGGCGACCGCCGGCGAGGCCGTAGAGGAGATGCTCGAGAACGACTACGGCGGGCTGATCGTCACCGACGCCGACGACGAGCGGGCGGTCGAGGGCGTGGTCACGAAGACCGACGTGCTCCGTGCGCTGACGTACACCGAACGCGAACAGATGGACGTCCAGATCACGAACGTCTCGCTGCTGGAGGTGCTCACCCGCGAGACGATCACCCAGAGCATAGCGGAGGTCGCCGACAAGTACGCCAGGATGCAGGTGCTCCACGCACACGTCCGATTTCACCGCCACAAAGAGCGGCTCCGCGGAACGCCCCTTATCGCCTGCAAGATCCGGCTGCGAACGAACCAGGGACAGGTCGCCGGCTCCGGGGAGGGGTACGGCGCGGAGAACGCATTCCGGGTGGCCCTCGACAAGCT